>JACQAF010000203.1 GCA_016195145.1 Rhodospirillales bacterium | reverse complement strand
GGCGAGGCGCAGCGGCTTCGCCCGCCACGCGGCGAGGACGGCCTTCGGGTCGAAGCGCGGGCTCGGGGCAATGTTCGGGCCGATGGCGACAAGGTTGATCAGCGCCGCCGCGACCAGCGCGCTCGCCGACGCCGCGGCGAGGGTGAAGCGCCAATCGACGCCGCCGAAGGCATTGAACAGGTGCGGCGACGCCGATCCCAGCGTCAGCGCGCCGACCAGCAGGCCGACCATCAGCCCCATGTCGCCCTTGGCCCAGGTCGAGGCGAGCTTCATGCCGACCGGATAGACACCCGCCATGCCCATGCCGGTGACGAAACGCAAGACCGGCACCCAGGCCGATGTCGGCGCAACGACCAGCAGGGTTGCGTTCGCGATAGCCGAAACCAGGGCCGCGACCATGAAGAAGCGGCGCGGATCGAGCCGGTCGGCGAGCCCGAGCAAGGCGCTGGTCAGGCTGCCGACGACGAAACCCGCTTGAACGCCGCTGGTCAGCATCGATTGCTGCCAGTTGGACAGGCCGTATTCGGCGGTCAGCGCCGGAACGACCGCCGACGCTGAAAACCACAGCGCCATCGCCGCCACCTGGCACGCCGCCAGCAAAGCGACGGCCGCCCACTTCGCGCGCAAATTCACCGGCTGCGTTCCATGACGAGAAAGGAAACGGGATCGGACGGACCAGACTATAGCCGTTGCGGCGATGGCGTTAAAACGCCAACGCAGCGCGCCGCCCGGCAGGGCTCACAAACACGTGACGGCGGATCGGGAATGAAAACGCCTGCCCGGTGTTCGTCATCAGCGAGGCAGATGCCTCGACCAACCCCAGGAGATTTCCCAACATGCTCAAGCAGAGTCTCGCCGCTGTTGCGGCCACCCTTTTCTTTGCCCTGCCGGCGCATGCCGGTCCGGCAGCCGACAAGGCCTCGGCCCGCTTCGCCGCCATCGGCGCCGGCGATCTCGCGACCGTTTCGGGCGAATACGCCGACAACGCCACTCTGCATTGGGTCGGCGGGCCGCTCGACGGCACCTATACCGGGGCCGCCGATCTCAAGGCGCTGTGGGCGAAGTTTAGCGGCGCGCAAGGCAGGCTCGAAGTCAGCGTTTCCAACGTCCAGGAAAGCGCCAACCCGAAGGGCACGACGGTCAGCGCCAACGTGCAGTTCAAGGGCCAAAACACGATCAAGGTTCGCTACGTCCTGCTGTACCGGGACGGCAAGCTGGTGAACGAAATCTGGCAGGTCGATCCCAACCTCACGGTCGCCGCGTACTAAGCGCCGGTTACCGAGCCTCGCCCTATGCGATAGCGGGCGGCGTCGCCAGCCGGCAACGCCGCCCGCATCGCCCGGATCAACCGATCAGCAAGGGGGCCAGCCGCACGCCGATCAGCAGGAGGGCGAGCGCCGTCGCCAGCGCCATTCCATCGGCAAATCCGTCGAGAAAACGACCCATCACACGCCCTCCCTTGTTATGAATAGGGTGTGAGTATGTTCTTGTTTTGTTCTTGATGTCAATAACCGTCTCGAAACCAGCCAGAAGACATATTTTCGGCGTCATTACAGCGGTATAGGCCGCGAAGCCGGCGTTTCGGCCGGGGCCGCGGTATGGGCCGCCGGGCTCAGCCGGGCAAGCTCGGCCCGCGTCGATCCGGCCAGCGCCGCCAGCCGCCCAATCCGATAATCCGAAAACTGCGCTGCCCGAATTGTGCTAAGGAAACATGCCTTCGCAATGCAGCGTCGAAACCGAAGCCAGCTTGCCTAAATGATCGACACAGCGCTCGGCATGGAATCCTTCGAGCGGCCCTTTACCTGGCTTCGGCGGGTCGCCCTTGCCGCGCTTATGTGCATTCCGACGCTCGGCAATCCCGTTCTTGCCCAGGCGTTCGATCCGCTGACGGTCATCGTCGGCCGCTGGGCGCCCGATCCTGTCGACTGCGATTACAATCGCAATGTCTGGCATTTTACAACCGACTATGTCGGTGTGTTAATCGATAACGTGCCAAGCCCCCGTTACTACCGCGCCACTTGGGTGGCTTTCGGCCGCGATCTGACCCTGACTTATGGGGCCGAGGACAATTTCACGGCGTCCTACGCTTTCCGTTTGCTCAACGAGCGCCAACTCGACGTGACGCGCATTGTCATGCGCGGCATCGAGCGGCCGCTCGGGCCGGTCAATCGCTGGCAGAAATGCCCATGATCGGCGTGCGGTCTTAAGTGCAGGCCGGCTAGCGCCGGTCGTCGGACGATATATTGTCATGCGCGCCGCTTTCAGCATCCGTCTCGCTCGACGAGGCGCGCGGCGTCGAAGCGGGCAAGGACGGCGCCGATAGCGGCACGTCGCCGCCGGCGCGGCGCGCCCGTGCCTGCATCCACACCGACGCTGGGATGCTGGCAAGATAGACCACGCCGACAAAAATGAATGTCACCCACGGCGCGCTGGCCAGCGCCGCCGCCGTCACGCCGACCAGCAGCAGCGCCGGCAGCATGAAATCGGGCGTAACGCGCACGCGCTTGATCGAGAATGTCGGGATTCGGCTGACCATCAATAAGGCCACGACCACCAGCGTGACGGCGCTGACGATCGGGCGATCGAAATAGCCAGGTCCGAGTTCGAAGGTGAGCATCATCGGCAAAAGCGCCAGCCCCGCGCCAGCCGGCGCGGGAACGCCGGTGAAATAGTAGCGCGACCATGGCGGCGGCTCGGGATCGCCGATGGCGGTATTAAAACGTGCGAGTCGCAGCGCGCAACACACGGCATAAAGCAGCGCCACCGTCCAGCCGACGCCGCCAAACTGGTGCATCGTCCACGAATACATCAGCACCGCTGGCGCCACGCCGAAGCTGACGAAATCGGACAGCGAATCGAGCTCGGCCCCGAATTTCGAGGTGCCGCCGAGCAGCCGGGCCATGCGACCGTCGAGACCGTCGAGAATGCCGGCGACGACAATGGCGAAGACCGCGAGGTCCCAGCGCTCAAGCAGGCCGAAGCGGATCGCGGTCAGGCCGGCGCACAACGCGCCCACCGTCAGGGCGTTGGGAATAAGCTGATTCATCGTCTGGCGACGCAATTGCGGTCTGCGAAAGCGCGACCGCTCGCCGGTAAGGCGGATGGGTTTGAACATCAGCGCACCTCTCCTTGCCGCGCTGGCTCGCCCGATACGAGATCGGCCAGCACCGTTTCGCCGGCAATCGCCCGCTGCCCCTCGATTACCAGGGGGACGACACCCTCGGGCAAATAGACATCGGCCCGGCTGCCGAAGCGAATCAGGCCGAACCGCGCGCCGGCCTTGACCTTCTGTCCCGCCGACAATTCGCACACGATACGCCGGGCGACCAGACCGGCGATCTGCACGAACGCCAGATCGCGTCCGTCGTCGGTCGTCATGCGGACCGACATACGTTCGTTATCCTCGCTTGCCTTGTCGAGCGAGGCGTTGAGGAATTTACCGGGCCGATAGCTCGCCACCGCGATAACGCCGTCGGCCGGGACCCGGTTCACATGCACATCGAACACATTGAGGAAGATGCTAATCCGCGGCAATGGCCGGTCGCCCATGCCGAGTTCGGCCGGCGGCAGGGCCCGAACGATCATCTGCACCCGCCCGTCGGCGGGGCTGATCACAAGGCCGGGCCGGACCGGCGTCACCCGCGCCGGATCGCGGAAAAAATAGGCGACCCAAGCGGACACCACTACCCCCGCCCACCCGGCCGGCGGCCACAGCCAGAACAGGG
>JACQAF010000139.1 GCA_016195145.1 Rhodospirillales bacterium | reverse complement strand
CGCCGATCTTCGCCTCGTCGTTGCTGCTGATGCCGCTGACCTTTACGTCCTTTGGCGCCGGTCAGGGGCCGGACTGGCTGGCGGAGATTACGGCGCGCATCGCGCACGGCCAGCCGCTCTACATCACGTTCTATGTCTTGCTTATCGTTTTCTTCGCCTTCTTTTATACGGCCGTGGTTTTCAACCCGAGCGACACGGCCGACAACCTGAAGAAATACGGCGGCTTCGTGCCGGGCATCCGGCCGGGCAAGAACACGGCCGATTATCTCGATTATGTCCTGACCCGCCTGACTGTGCTCGGCGCGATTTATCTTGCCGTGATCTGCGCGCTGCCGGAAATCCTGATCTCGCGCGCCGCCGTGCCGTTCTATTTCGGCGGCACTAGTCTCTTGATCGTGGTCAGCGTCACCATGGATACGGTCGGGCAGATTCATTCGCATCTGCTTGCCCACCAGTACGAAGGCCTGATCAAGAAGTCGAAGCTGCGCGGCCGGCGCGGCTGATCGGCGAAAGGGATGTAATGAATATCGTCCTGCTCGGGCCACCCGGCGCCGGCAAGGGAACGCAAGCCCGCCTTATTCAGGATGGGTGGGGTCTAGTCCAGCTTTCAAGCGGCGATATGTTGCGCGCCGCGGTCGCCTCGGGAAGCCCTCTCGGCCAGCGCGTCAGGCAGATGATGGAGGCGGGTCAGCTCGTTCCTGACGATGTGATCATCGTTATGATCAAGGAGCGAATCGCCCGGCCCGACTGCAAGAGCGGATTCATTCTCGACGGCTTTCCCCGCAGCGTGCCGCAAGCCGAGGCTCTCGATCGTATGTTGGCCGAGAAGGGGCTCAAACTCGATCATGTGATCGAGATGGCGGTGGATGAAGCGGCCCTGATTGACCGCATCACCGGACGGTTTACCTGCGCCAAATGCGGCGCTGGCTATCACGATCGCACCAAGCCGACGAAGATTCCCGGCATATGCGATGTCTGCGGTGCAGGCGAGTTTACGCGTCGGGCCGATGACAAGCCGGAAACAGTCAAGGCGCGGCTGGCCGCCTATCATGCCCGGACGGCGCCGATCCTGCCCTATTACCGCGCCAGGGGGGCGTTGAAATCGGTCGACGGCATGGCCGATATCGATGTGGCGGCGGCGGCCGTCAGGGAGATACTCGGACCTCCTAAAGTGTCTTAGAAATCAGATGATTAATCTACGGTTATGGCTATTTTCAGCGTCGCCTTACGTCGGGTTGACTTGCGAACGATTAGCCATATAATGCCGGCCACTCGGTGGTACCGGTGCCATGGCGAGAGGCACGGGTATTTCCGCACGGCATCAATTTATTTCGGCCGTAACGGCCGGTTCGAAACGACTTAGCCATAGCCGGAATTCCGGACGCGAAGGAGAAAAAGCGTGGCGCGTATTGCTGGCGTCAATATTCCGACCAATAAGCGCGTTGTTATCGCGCTGAGTTACATCTTCGGCATCGGCATGACCCGGGCGCGGGAGATCTGCAGCAAGCTTGGTATTCCCGATGCGAAACGAGTCAGCCAACTGAGCGACGAAGAAGTTCTCCACATCCGCGAAACGATCGACCGCGACTATCGCGTCGAGGGCGATCTGCGGCGCGAAGTGGCGATGAACATCAAGCGTCTGATGGATCTCGGTTGCTATCGCGGCCTGCGTCATCGCAAGGGCCTGCCGGTGCGTGGCCAGCGCACGCACACCAACGCCCGCACCCGCAAGGGCAAGGCGCGTCCCGTCGCTGGCAAGAAGATTGCCACCAAGAAATAACGCCGCACGAATTTTCCAAGGACATCGACCCTCATGGCCAAACCGCAACCCGCCGCCGGCGCTGCTACCGCTGCTTCGCGTCCCCGCCGCCGCGAGCGCAAGAACATCACGTCGGGCGTGGCGCACGTTAATGCCACCTTCAACAACACGATGATCACCATCACTGACGCGCAAGGCAACACCATCGCATGGTCGTCGTCCGGCACGCAGGGCTTCAATGGTTCGCGCAAGTCGACGCCCTATGCCGCCCAGATGTCCGCTGAGGACGCCGGCCGCAAGGCGATGGAGCACGGCATGCGCACCCTCGAGGTCGAGGTCAAGGGCCCCGGCGCCGGCCGCGAATCGGCGCTGCGCGCATTGCAGGCGGTGGGCTTCCAGATCATGTCGATTCGCGACGTCACGCCGATCCCGCATAACGGCTGCCGGCCGCCCAAGCGCCGGCGCGTGTAACGGTCGAAAGTTTTTCCGCCGCCGGCCGTCCGGCGGCATCCGCATCAGGACGTTAACGAGGGCCCCGGGCCTCCGAACGCTGCGACAGATTTGAGGATGACATCCGTGCTTCAAAAAAATTGGAAAGAACTGATCAAGCCCGGCAAGCTCGACATCGAGCCCGGCGACGACCCGAAGCGCGAAGCGACCATCGTCGCAGAACCGCTTGAGCGCGGCTTCGGCCTGACGCTCGGCAACGCGCTGCGCCGCGTGCTGCTGTCCTCGTTGCAGGGGGCGGCGATCACCTCGATCAAGATCGACGGCGTGCTGCACGAATTCTCGTCGATCCCCGGCGTGCGCGAGGACGTGACCGACATCGTCCTCAACATCAAGGCGGTCGGACTGCGCATGCATGGCGAGGGACCGAAGCGCATCTATCTGAAGGCGACCGGCCCCGGTGAAGTCACCGCCGGGCAGATCGAGGCGGGCCACGACATCGAGGTGATGAACCCCGAGCATGTCATCTGCACGCTCGACGACGGCGCCAAGCT
>JACQAF010000138.1 GCA_016195145.1 Rhodospirillales bacterium | reverse complement strand
GATCGCCGAGGGAATCGCCCAGCAGGTGGAAAAACGCGCGGGTGAGATAGGGGCTGCCCCATTTCCGGTCGCTGGTTGAAATGTAGAAATCGAAAAAGGCGTCCCAGTGAGCGGGCTCGATATCGGCGCCGCTCAGGGTCTCGATGTCGATACCTTGGGCGGCGACATCGCGGCGCTCGCGGCGGATCGCCTTGCGCCGGCCATGGCTGAGAGCGGTAAGAAAATCGTCGAAGCTCCGGTAGCCATGATTTTCCCAATGGTACTGGCAGCCTTGGCGGACCAGCCAACCCGCCGCGGCGAATGCCTCCGCCTCGTCGGGCGTGCAGAATGTGACATGGGCGGAAGATACGCTACGCCGGCGCGCGACCTCGGCGAGTGCGGCGATCAGCGCTGCTTGCGTCGTCACCCGTTGCGGCCCCTCGGCGACCAGCAGGCGGCGGCCGGTCACCGGGGTAAATGGTATGGCGATCTGGAGCTTGGGGTAATATCGCCCGCCGGCGCGGTGCCAGGCATCGGCCCATGAATGATCGAACACATATTCGCCGAAGGAGTGGCTCTTGAGATACGCCGGGACGACGCCGACGATCTGGCCGGTCGGGTCGCGGGCGACAAGATGTTGGGCAAACCAGCCGGTTTCGGCTGTGGCCGAACCGCTCGATTCCACGGCGTGAAAGAACGCATGAGAGAGGAATGGATTATCGGCACCCGCGCAGGCGTCCCACGACGGAGCGGGGATGCCGGCCGCCGCGTCGACGATCTCAACCGTAATCGTGCCGTCACCGTCGGCCATTGACTGCTCGCATGCCGCCTCCATAATCGCGCCGGTGCCTATAATCCCCCCAGCCACTCGGCCACCTGCTGCGCGCCGATTTCGGGCGTGTCCCGATGGCCGCCGCCGACGGTCACATAGGCGCTCTTCGGGTGCGGCGGCGCCTTGGCGAAGGCGTAATCCGGCCCGAGGCGGGATACCGAATCTTCCGCGCCGACCATCCACAGAAGCGGGGTGCCCGCTTTCAGCGCCGCAGCGTTCTTCGGCATGGCGGCCGGCCCGGCCGGCTCGAAAAAGCTGACATAGGCGCGCGCCGTCGCCCGGACGACGCCGGAACGACCCTGATTGCGATCGGCGAATTCGACCGTCTCATCGCCCTTGCCGGCCGCAACCATCTCGCGAGCCTTGATCAGGTCATCTTCGATCCCCGCGAGGAAATCCCGCGATTCAGGCCGGTGGCCGGGGGCGAGGGCGACAATGCCAGCGATCCCCGTGCGCCGGGCGCCGTAGCCGATGGCGGCATTGGCGCCGAGGCTGTGTCCTGCGACCGCGACCCGCCCGGCCCCGCCGGCGCGCAGGCGGGCGACGGCCGCATCGATCTCCGTCATCGCGCCTTCATAATCGCGGTCATAGGCGCGCGATCGCGACCACGGCATTTCGGGCATATCGACCAGCAACCCGGCATTCTTCAGGGCTGCCGCCAGACGCCCGACCGGCGTGCGGGGGCCGGGAGTCGCCCATTTGCCGTGCATCATGACGACGCCCAGCCGCTCGCTGGCGCGGACTGGTACGGCCGCCAGCATGGTGCCGGCAGCCAGAGACAGAAGAACGGAACGACGCGAAACAATCACACTTAATCCCCTAATCCCCCGTATTTTGCCGTCCCGGCCGGATCAGCGCGGGACCTTGACGACCAGCGTCGCCCCGTCATAGCCGCGCGGCCGGTGCCGGGCGCGCACCGTTACCCGGTCGATACCGTCGGGAATGCGCACCCCCGACAATTCGCGGGTGAACGGCTGTTCGGTTTCGTGGGGGTGCAGAAGCTCGCGCACGCCAAGCACGGTTCCGTCCGGGGCCAGTACCTCGAAGCGGTCGGCATAATAGCTCCAGCCGCGATCGTTGCTGCGGATGGTGACGTCGAAATCGTACTGCCCGCCGCCGACCGGCTTGACCGCGGCGGCGATCACGTCGGCCTCGCCCGCCACGGCCGGCGCGCCGGCAAGCCACAGGGCGGCGATCGCCGCTGTCAGGATCGGAAACCGCCAGCGGTGCGGGGCGGTCATCAGGCGACCTCGAATACCGCCTCAACCTCGACCGCGACGTCGCGCGGCAACGAGCCGACGCCGACCGCGGCGCGGGCATGCTTGCCGGCGTCGCCGAAGACCTCGACGATCAAATCCGAGGCGCCGTTGATCACTTCGGGGTGATTGGCGAAATCGGGCACCGCGTTGACAAAGCCGCCGACGCGCACGCATCGCTTCACTTTTTCGAGATCGCCGCCGCAGGCCGCCTTTAGCTGGGTAAGGATGTTGATCGCGCACAGGCGCGCGGCTTTCTGGCCTTCCTCGACCCGGAATTCGCGGCCGAGCTTGCCGACGAACTCGATCTTGCCGTCCTTGATGGTGATCTGGCCCGAAATGAAAACCAGATTGCCGCTCTTGACCCATGGTACGTAATTGCCGGCCGGGGCGGCGGCAGAGGCGAGGTTGATGCCAAGTTCCTTGAGGCGGGCGTCGATCTTGCCGGACATAACGAAAAGCTCCTTTTGCTCGAATCCGTTTTTGGAGGGAAAAGCTTAGCCCGACGCCCATCGAAAGGTAAGGGGCGGTTCGTTGCACGCGATGCGACGCGGCGTCAAATCGCGGTTTCCGGTCGGTAACATCTTGAAGTTTCTTATCAGTAACGTCTTTAAGCCGGACCAGAGGGGTCCCAAATGATGGCGACCGATCGCCACAATCGTGCGCGCGATCCGACGGTTTCCCCACGGAAATCCCGAAACGAAAACTGAAACAGGAGACGAAGATGAAATTGTACTTTTCCCCCGGTGCATGCTCGCTCTCGCCGCATATCGTGCTGCGCGAGGCGGGACTGCAGTTCGATCTCGACCGGGTCGATCTCTCGGCGAAGAAGACCCAGGCTGGCGCGGATTTTCTACCGGTCAATCCCAAGGGTCAGGTGCCGGTGCTCGAATTCGACAATGGCGATCGCCTGACCGAGGGGCCAGCGATCGTGCAGTACATCGCCGACAAGAACCCGAAATCGGGCCTTATCCCCGAGGCCGGTTCGATGGACCGCTATCGCGTTCAGTCGTGGCTCAATTTCATCACCTCGGAACTGCACAAGGGCTTCAGCCCGCTGTTTGGCAGCGATACGCCGGAGGAATACAAGAAAATCGGCAAAACCAATCTTGCGTCGCGCTTCGTCTATCTCGACAAGCATCTGGCGGACAAGCAGTACCTGATGGGCGACAAATTTACGGCCGCCGACGCCTATTGCTTCACCGTCGTCAACTGGTCGAACTATCAGAAGATCGATCTGGCGCAGTGGCCCAATCTCAACGCCTATATGGCCCGTGTCGCCGCCCGCCCCAAGGTGCAGGAGGCGATGAAGGCCGAGGGGCTGGTCAAATAGGGACGCATCGTTGCGGGTCGGGGGATGACGGGACGCCGGCGCCCCCGGCTGCTATAGTTCCACGGCAGGCGACGATTCGCGCGCGGAGGCGCCGATGCCGAGGGCGTTCGGGATAGCGGTATGGGTGGTTATCTGGCTGCTCGGATTCGCCACCGCCGGGACGCCGGCGCGGGCGCAGCCGGTCGATCTTCTGCTTGTCCTGGCGGTCGACGTATCGCGCAGCATCGATGACGACAGGTTCCATCTCCAGCGCGAGGGATATGCAAGGGCGCTCGTCGATCCGCGGGTGTTGCGCGCCATCCGCTCCGGCCCGCTCGGCCGGATCGCCATCCTCTATTTCGAATGGTCGGGCGAAGGCTTCCAGAAAACGCTGGTCGACTGGACGGTCGTCGGCGACGGAGAGTCGGCCGGCGTCGCGGCCGATATTCTGACTAGCGCGCCGCGGCCTTTCGCCAACCGCACCGCCATCGGTCAGGCGATCGAATACGCCATGGCGCAGTTTCCGCGCAGCCCCTTCACGGCGGCGCGCCGGGTGATCGACGTATCGGGCGACGGCACCAACACCAACGGCCGCGAGCCGGGTCCGATCCGCGACGAGGCGGCGGCGCAGGGCATCACGATCAACGGCCTCGCCATCCTGAGCGCCGAGCCGCTGGCCTGGAACCCGCAGCATACCCACCCGCCCGGCGGGCTCGAAAACTATTACCGCGACCACGTGGCCGGCGGGCCGGGGGCCTTTGTCCTCGTCGCCAACGGCTTCGACTCTTTCGCCTATGCGATCGTCGGCAAGCTGGTGAAAGAGATCGCCGAGGCGGAAGGACGTTGAAACTATGGATTAATCGACTGCCTACTCGGTCTGGCGATAACGGGTTAAATCATCGCCGGTAATTTCGTCGGCCGGAACCAGTTGATAATGTTTTTCTTCAACTATGCGAACCTCACTATTTTGGAGGCCCAATTCGAACATTGCGATCGTTTTGTCCGGCATAAATTGAGCCGAAACGAGTCTGCAAATTAGACTTGGGAATTTTTGCTCGCAATACAACGCATCTTGCCGCGTTTGTATAGGCGACAACCGGTCGGATCCTCCCTTTGCCTGAACCGGTATAATAAAATGAATTCCGCGCCGATTTACGCCGACATAAATTTCATCGATCTCGATCTGCCCCATTCCCTTGACGGTCGTTCGCAGATGATTCTGCAGGGGAATAGGCAGTCACGCCGAGAAATATATCTATCATCCGATTGTATCGAAGCTTCGCCAAGAGCGCCTGTTCGTCGGATTGGGCATAATCCGAGATAATCGCAGGCGTTGCATCCGGTATTTTAATGGCCGCGAGCGATCCGTTAGGGACGATACGATTGATGCTCGCCAGAGAAAATCTGTACCGAGAACGCCCAGCGGATTCGATAACCCATTCGTATCCTTTCGGTGCTGCACTCGTCACCGATTTTGGGAGATCCTCTCTGTAGCGAAAAGTATATACCAAATCGCCGAGATTTTTGGGTAGCACGATGTTAAGAGCCGCTGCTACAGTTTCAAATTCCTTACGCTCGAATTCAAAAGACTTTTGGCCGGGTTGAAAATGGGTTTTGAAAACCCGCTCGATTATCGCTTTATAGCGATTGGAGCTTTCTCGGGTCTTAGGCATAAATTTTTTCAGCCTCTATATGATCGGCGCGCAACCGTCGT
>JACQAF010000137.1 GCA_016195145.1 Rhodospirillales bacterium | reverse complement strand
CCCCATGACCAGCCCGCCGACATCGGTAAAGGCGACGAACTTATCCATCCGTCCGCCATTGATCTGCGCCTGCTGCTGATAGAAACGGTGGACGGGGCTGCCGGTCATCTCATTGGGCGGCACATAAGCATCGATGCGGAACGGGGCGTTGGGCAGGTCGGCCGGGAACCGCGGATCGACCGCGTGGGGACGGACATGGGTGTCAATCGGCGGCGGCAACGTCCGATAGGGTTTGCCGTCCTTGTCGACCTGGATCGCCGCGCTGCCGGCGTTGGCGACGCCGTTGGCGCCGGGGAACAGGCCGTAAAGATTGTCGAAGCTGCGGTTCTCGAGATAGATGACGACGATATGCTCGATCTTGTCGAGCCCGGCAGGCGGCTCGAACCGCTGGCACGCCGCCAGAACCGCCGTGGCGATCAGGACGGCGACGAGAGAAATTTGGCGCCTGTGCATTCGCCCCCCCGAATCGCCGACAAAACCGTGCAAGCGCTCTACTATGCCCCGGTTTGGTGCGCCCGGCGAGCGCGGTCCGGGATCAAAAAATATGCGTTTAATGTCAGTATATTACAAGAAATTTTAGAGATTGATCCAGATCATTCCAGTCAACCCGGCGGCGTGGGAGAAATATGCACGATCTCCAGTGAAAGATGACGCCCATGTCTTGCACCCGGATTCATGACTTTGTCGAAGGCACGACGATAACGCTGGCGGCGCCGCCCTGCCGGCCGCGTCCGGTCGTCGCCGTGCCGGAGGGGGAGCGGCATAATCTCAATCTTCTCCACCCGAGCGCCGCTGCGCTGGCCATCATCGAACGCCAGCGGCGGCTGTTGATGCGGCGGCGGAAACATAAGGCGGCCTAACCGGGACATCGCAAGAGGTTCGCGCGGGCTGATGCCGCTACTGTCATGCCATATCGTCGAAACGCCGAATTGCCGGACGCGGTCCGCCGGCATCTTCCTGCTCAAGCACAAGATATTTTTCGCGTTGCCTTCAACGGTGCGTGGGAGGGATACCGGGATCGCAGCGAGGATCGCGAGGCGCTGGCATTTCGTGCGGCGTGGGCCGCGGTTAAAAGAAAGTATCAGCAAACCGGCGAAATGTGGGAGCGAAAGGACGATAGCGAATGAGCGGGGCTGCAAGGGAGCATCCAGAGAATCTGTTGACCGCCCCATAAACGGCAGGCTATGGCGGTGTCCTGATCGGTAACGCCGGGTCCGAGTCCGCCTTCCCCCATGTTCGACGTCGAGATCGTCCTTTACTGCGCGTTCGCACTTTTCGCCGGCGGCGCGGTCAAGGGCGTGGCGGGTATTGGCCTGCCGTTGATCGCGGTGCCGCTGCTGAGTTTCGCAGTGAATCTGCCGACCGCTATATCCCTGCTGTTGTTGCCAGTAATCGCTTCCAACCTTTTTCAGGCCTTCCAGGGCGGCGTCTTTCTGCCGACCCTCAGGCGGTTCTGGCCGCTGATCGCCGTTTACGTTCCGACGGCGGTTGTCGGGGCGAAGCTTCTCGTGTCGATCGATGAGCGCATTCTTTATGTCGTCATGGGGATGGCGATTCTCGCCCTGACCATTCTTCTCCGCGTCGCCGCCGGGATATCGATCGGGCCGCGGCTGGAGCGCGTTCTCGCCCCGATCGTCGGCGCGGTGGCGGGCGTGCTGGGCGGGATGTCGTCGTTTTTTGGCCCGCCGCTGATGCTATTCCTGCTCGGGCTCCGGCTACCGAAACAGGAATTCGTGCGCACCATCTCGCTGCTCTATTTTATCGGCTCGGTGGTGCTGGCCCTGGCACTGGCCGCCGTCGGAGTCGTTCGTCTGCCCGAGCTCGGCGCTTCCGCCCTGGCGATGCTGCCGGTTTTTGCCGGCCTTCATCTCGGGCAATACGTTCAGGCGCGACTCGATAACCGGCGTTTCGATACGGTCGTTACGGTTGTTTTCCTGCTAACCGCGACCAGTTTCCTTTATCGGGGATTTAACTAGCGCCAGCCCCGCGTGGGTTACTGCGGTCACGGCAATGTCCCCGGCTGTTCACGCGCATGCCCTTCGTGTCCTGATAGTCTCATTTCTCCCGGCCGGCCCCGGATCGATCCGGCAAGGAGAAAGGGCCGAAAGATTATGAACGCACACGACGGAATCGATCTCGACCGGGTAATCAACGACCCCGAATATCGGCGGAAGATAATCCATTATCTGAATTCGACGCTGGAGCGGACCGCTGACCGGTTATCGCCGCCGGGCAGGGCCGAGGATCGGGGGAGTGCAAGATCGCACCCCACCGGATCGCCGTCTCGCCGCTGATCATATCGGCCGGCGGATGACGGCGATTTTATAATCGGCGGGTTTGACCTGGATCAAAGTCCGGGCGTTTCGCATTGGCAATAATCACCCTCGACGCATGCGGCATGGGCGTTTCGCCGGAGCCGCGGCACGAGGGGACAGCGATGGACGACGTTATAAGACCGGGAACCGGCGACCAGACGCGCGCGCTGACGCTGAGCACCGTCGCCTTCACCGTTTGCTTCGCGGTGTGGACGATCTTCTCGATCATCGGCGTCCAGATCAAAAGGGACCTCGGCCTCAACGACACCGAATTCGGATTGCTGGTCGGCACGCCGATCCTGACCGGGTCGCTGGTGCGCCTGATTCTCGGCATCTGGACCGACCAGTATGGCGGCCGCATCGTCTACATGGCGGTAATGCTGGCGGCCGCGGCGGCGACATGGCTTCTCTCCTGGGCGACGACGTACGAGATGTTCCTTCTCGCGGCGCTCGGCGTCGGCGTCGCCGGCGGCTCGTTCGCCGTCGGCATCGCCTATGTGTCGCGCTGGTATCCGGTCAAGGAGCAGGGCACCGCGCTCGGCATTTTCGGCATGGGTAATGTCGGCGCGGCGGTGACCAAATTCGTCGCGCCGTTCGTCATGGTCGCCTATGGCTGGGTCGCGGTGGCGCAGATCTGGGCGATCGGCCTCGTCGTTATGGCGGTCGTCTTCTGGGTCTTTACCAAGGACGATCCCGCCCTCGCCGAACGCCGCCGCAAGGGCATCAAGCCCGAGCCGATCGCCTCGCAGCTGGCGCCGCTCAAGAATCTCCAGGTCTGGCGCTTCTCCCTTTACTACTTCTTCGTTTTCGGCGGGTTCGTGGCACTCGCCCTGTGGCTGCCGCGCTATTTCGTCGGCGCCTATAACCTCGACATCGAAACCGCCGGCATGCTGGGCGCGGCCTATTCGATCCCGGCGAGCATTTTCCGTGCGCTCGGCGGCTGGATGTCCGACAAATACGGCGCACGGCGGGTGATGTACTGGACGTTCGGCGCCTCGGTGGTCGCGCTCTTCCTGCTGTCCTACCCGACGACCGATTACACCGTTTACGGCATCAAGGGGCCGATCCAGTTCACCATCGCCATGGGCGTGCTGCCGTTCACCCTGATCGCCTTCGTGCTCGGCTTCTTCATGTCGCTCGGCAAGGCGGCGGTCTACAAGCACATCCCGGTCTACTATCCCGGCCATGTCGGCTCGGTCGGCGGCGTCGTCGGCATGATCGGCGGCTTCGGCGGCTTCGTGCTGCCGATCGCCTTCGGCATGATGAACGACCTGACCGGCGTGTGGACGAGCTGCTTCATGCTGCTCTTCCTCATCGCCGGCACCAATCTCGCGTGGATGCATTTCGCCATCCGGCGGATGGAGCGCCGCACGATCCCGGCGCTGGCCGAGCCGCATTTCCTGCCCGAGCTCGAACACCCGCACCTGCTGACCGAGTGGGAGCCCGAGAACAAGAAATTCTGGGAAGAAAAGGGACACAACATCGCCGCCCGCAACTTGTGGATTTCCATCCCGGCGCTGCTGCTGGCGTTCGCGGTGTGGATGGTGTGGAGCGTGGTCGTCGTCAACCTGCCCAATATCGGTTTCAAATACTCGACCGACCAGCTGTTCTGGCTGGCGGCGCTGCCCGGCCTGTCGGGGGCGACCTTGCGCATCTTCTATTCGTTCATGGTGCCGATTTTCGGCGGGCGGACATGGACGACGTTCAGCACGGCGTCGCTGCTCATCCCGGCGCTGGGCATCGGCATGGCGGTGCAGAACCCGCAGACCGATTACACGATTATGCTGATCCTGGCGCTGCTATGCGGCTTTGGCGGGGGCAATTTCGCGTCGAGCATGGCCAATATCAGCTTCTTCTTCCCCAAGAACCAGAAAGGCATGGCGCTCGGCCTCAATGCCGGCCTCGGCAACCTCGGCGTCAGCGTCGTGCAGTTCGTCGTGCCGCTGGTCATCACCATCGGCGTGTTCGGCGCATTCGGCGGCGAACCCCAGACATGGGCGAAGGGGGTAGAGACCAGGGCGCTGTGGCTGCAGAATGCGGGCTTCATCTGGGTGCCGTTCATCGCGGCGGCGACCGTCGCCGCGTGGTTCGGGATGAACGACATTGCCTCGGCCAAGGCCTCGTTCGCCGATCAGGCGGTGATCTTCAAGCGCAAGCATAACTGGATTATGTGCTGGCTCTATATCGGCACCTTCGGCTCGTTCATCGGTTATTCGGCCGGCTTCCCGCTGCTCGCCAAGACCCAGTTCCCCGAGGTCAACGCCCTCGCCTACGCCTTTCTCGGGCCGCTGGTCGGGGCGCTCACCCGCGTCGCCGGCGGTTGGCTGTCGGACCGGCTGGGCGGCGGGCGGGTGACGCTATGGACCTTCGTCGTCATGACCTTCGCCGTGGCCGGCGTCCTTTACTTTCTCGGCATCAAGACCCAGCCGGGCGCGTTCTGGGGCTTCTTCGCCATGTTCCTGATTCTGTTCGCGGGCACGGGCGTGGGCAACGCCTCGACGTTTCAGATGATCCCCGTGATCTTCCTCACGCTGCGCCAGCGCGCCGCGGCCGGGAAGGGCGAGGCGGCGCTGGCCGAGGCGTCGAAGGACGCGACACGCGAGGCGGCGGCGGTGCTCGGCTTCAGCTCGGCCGTTGCCGCCTATGGCGCGTTCTTCATCCCAAAAAGCTACGGCACATCGATCGCCATGACCGGCGGCCCCGACACCGCGCTCTATCTCTTCATCGCGTTCTACGCGACCTGCATTTTCGCCACCTGGTGGTGGTACACGCGCCGGAACGCCGAGATCAGCTGCTAAGCGGCGGCACAAGGAGACCGATACGATGAGCCATTTTCTCGACCGCCTGATGTTCTTCCGCAAGAACGTCGACAGCTTCGCCGGCGACCATGGCGTGGTGACCAACGAGGACCGTTCGTGGGAGGACGGCTATCGCGCCCGCTGGTCGCACGACCGGGTAGTGCGCTCGACCCACGGCACCAATTGCACGGGCTCGTGCAGCTGGAAAATCTACGTCAAGGGCGGCATCGTCACCTGGGAGACCCAGCAGACCGATTACCCGCGCACGCGACCCGACCTGCCGAACCACGAGCCGCGCGGATGCTCGCGCGGCGCCAGCTATTCCTGGTATCTCTATAGCGGCAACCGGATCAAATATCCGCTCGTCCGCCGCCGGCTGGTCAAGCTGTGGCGCGAGGCGCGCGCCACGCTCGGCCCGGTCGAGGCGTGGAAATCGATCGTCGAAAATCCGGAGAAGGCGCGTGCCTACAAGTCGATCCGCGGGTTGGGTGGCTTCGTGCGCGTCTCATGGGACGAGGCGAACGAGATCATCGCCGCCGCCAATGTCTACACGGTGAAGGCCCACGGGCCCGACCGGGTGATCGGCTTCTCGCCGATCCCGGCGATGTCGATGGTCTCCTACGCCGCCGGCTCGCGCTATCTGTCGCTGATCGGCGGCGTGTGCATGAGCTTTTACGACTGGTATTGCGACCTGCCGCCGAGCTCGCCGCAGACTTGGGGCGAGCAGACCGACGTGCCCGAAAGCGCCGACTGGTACAATTCCACCTTCCTCATCCTGTGGGGCTCCAACGTGCCGCAGACGCGCACGCCGGACGCGCATTTCTATACCGAGGTGCGTTACAAGGGCGCGAAATCGGTCGTCGTTACGCCCGATTACAGCGAGGCGGCGAAATTCGCCGACCTATGGCTGCCGGCCAAGCAGGGGACCGACGCGGCGCTGGCCATGGCGATGGGCCACGTCATCCTCAAGGAATTCCATCTCGCCGGCAAAAGCGCCTATTTCGACGCTTATTGCCGGCAATACACCGACATGCCGTTCCTCGTGCGCCTAACGCCGCGAGGAAATGAATACGTCGCAGATCGTTTCGTGCGCGCCTCCGATTTCGCCGACAATCTCGGCCAGTCGAACAATCCCGACTGGAAGCCGGTGGCGATCGACGGGCTAAGCGACCGGCCGGCGGTGCCATTGGGCTCGGTCGGCTTCCGCTGGGGCGAGAAGGGAAAATGGAATCTCGAACCGAAGGATGCCTCGGGGCGCGAGATCAAGCCGCGCCTGACCCTGCTCGCCGACCGGCAATCGGCGGTTCCGGTGTGCTTCCCTTATTTCGGTGGCCAGCCCCACGAGCATTTCAGCGGCAACGCGCACGAGGACATTCTTGTCCGCCACGTTCCGGCGCGGCGCCTGCAGCTCAAGGACGGCGAAGCGTTGGTGACGACGGTGTTCGACCTGATGATCGCCAATTACGGCATCGACCGGGGCCTTGGCGGCGGCAACGTCGCCGCTTCGTTCGACGACGACGTTCCCTACACGCCGGCGTGGCAGGAGCGGATCACCGGCGTCAAGCGCGAGCAGGTGATCGCGGTCGCCCGCCAGTTCGCCGACAACGCCGACAAGACCAAGGGCAAGTCGATGATCATCCTCGGCGCGGCGATCAACCACTGGTACCACGGCGACATGATCTATCGCGGCATCATCAACATGCTGGCGATGTGCGGCTGCATCGGCCAGTCGGGCGGCGGCTGGTCGCATTACGTGGGCCAGGAGAAGCTGCGGCCGCAGACCGGCTGGACGGCGCTCGCCTTCGCGCTCGACTGGCATCGCCCGCCGCGCCAGATGAACAGCACCTCGTTTTTCTACGCCCATACCGGCCAGTGGCGGTACGAGAAACTCGGCATCGGCGAAATCCTCTCGCCGCTCGCCGATCCGAAGACGATGCCGGGCAGCCTGATCGACTTCAACGTGCGGGCCGAGCGCATGGGCTGGCTGCCCTCGGCGCCGCAGCTGGAAGAAAACCCGCTCGCCGTCGTGCGCGCCGCCGTCGCGGCGGGCAAAGACCCGGCCGCCTATGCGGTCGAGCGGCTGAAGACCGGGGCGTTGCGGCTGTCCTGCGAAGACCCCGACAATCCGCGCAATTTCCCACGCAACCTGTTCGTCTGGCGCTCGAACCTCTTGGGGTCGAGCGGCAAGGGGCACGAATATTTCCTCAAATACCTTCTCGGCACGCAGCACGGCGTGCAGGGCAAGGACCTCGGCGCCGAGGGTGCAGCGCGGCCGACCGAGGTCGCCTGGCACGACCGTGCGCCGGAAGGAAAGCTCGATCTTCTGGTGACGCTCGATTTCCGCATGTCGACCACCTGCATGTATTCCGACATCGTGCTGCCGACCGCTACCTGGTACGAAAAGCACGATCTCAACACCTCCGACATGCATCCGTTCATTCATCCGCTTTCGGCGGCGGTCAATCCGTCGTGGGAGGCGCGCAGCGACTGGGACATCTTCAAGGGCATCGCGCGCAAGTTTTCCGACCTCGCGCCCGGCCATCTCGGGGTCGAGAAGGACCTTGTGCTGACGCCGATCATGCACGACAGCCCCGGCGAGATCGCCCAGCCCTTCGCGCCCAAGGACTGGAAGCGCGGCGAATGCGAGCCGACGCCCGGCAAGACGATGCCGGCGATGACGGTAGTCGAGCGCGATTACCCGAACACTTACAAGAAATTCACCGCGCTGGGGCCGCTGATGGGCAAGATCGGCAACGGCGGCAAGGGCATCGCCTGGAAGACCGAGCCCGAGGTGGCGGCGCTCGCCGCTCTCAACGGCGTGGTCGGCGAAGCGGGAATCGCCAAGGGCCTGCCGCGGATCGAAAGCGACGTCGACGCCGCCGAAGTGATCCTGATGCTGGCGCCGGAGACCAATGGCGAGGTGGCGGTGAAGGCGTGGGAGGCGCTCGGCCAGCAGACCGGGCGCGAGCACACCCATCTTGCCCGGCCGCGCCAGGACGACAAGCTGCGCTTCCGCGACCTGCAGGCGCAGCCGCGCAAGATCATCAGCTCGCCGACCTGGAGCGGCCTCGAATCCGAGCATGTCAGCTACAACGCCGGCTACACCAACGTGCACGAGCTGATTCCCTGGCGCACGCTCACCGGCCGGCAGCAGCTCTACCAGGATCATCCGTGGATGATCGCCTTCGGCGAGGGGCTCTGCGTCTACCGGCCGCCGATCGACACCAAGACGATCAAGCCGCTGCTCAACAAGCGGCCGAACGGCAACCCCGAAGTGGTGCTGAACTTCATCACCCCGCACCAGAAATGGGGCATCCACAGCACCTATACCGACAATCTGCTGATGCTCACCCTGTCGCGCGGCGGGCCGATCGTGTGGATGAGCGAGATCGACGCCAAGGCTGCAGAGATTGAGGACAACGACTGGATCGAGGCGTTCAACGTCAACGGCGCGCTGGTCGCCCGCGCCGTGGTCAGCCAGCGCGTGCCCAAGGGCATGGTGATGATGTACCACGCGCAGGAGAAGATCGTGAACGTGCCGGGCAGCGAGATCACCCACGCCCGCGGCGGCATCCACAACTCGGTCACCCGGACCTGCCCGAAGCCGACGCACATGATCGGCGGCTACGCGCAGCAGAGCTACGGTTTCAATTACCACGGGACGATCGGCACCAACCGCGACGAGTTCGTCATCGTTCGCAAGATGAGGACCGTCGACTGGCTCGACGGTCCCCATCCCCAGACGCCCAAGCCCGATACGTCCAAGGCGGAGGCCGCAGAATGAAAATCCGCGCCCAGATCGGCAAGGTGCTCAATCTCGACAAGTGCATCGGTTGCCATACCTGTTCGGTCACCTGCAAGAACGTGTGGACCTCGCGCGAAGGCGTCGAATACGCATGGTTCAACAACGTCGAGACCAAGCCCGGCATCGGCTATCCCAAGGAATGGGAGAACCAGGACAAGTGGCAGGGCGGCTGGCGGCGGCGGCGCAACGGCCGGATCGAACCGCGCATGGGCAATAAGTGGCGCATCCTCGCCAAGATCTTCGCCAATCCGCAATTGCCGGAAATCGACGATTACTACGAGCCCTTCACCTTCGATTACGAGCATCTGCAGACCGCCGGCGAAATGCAGGCGGCGCCCGTCGCCCGCCCGGTCTCGCTGATCACCGGCGAGCGGATGGAGAAGATCGAGTGGGGCCCCAACTGGGAGGAAATCCTCGGCGGCGAATTCGCCAAGCGCAGCAAGGACAAGAATTTCGACGACGTGCAGAAGGAAATCTACGGGCAGTTCGAGAACACCTTCATGTTCTATCTGCCGCGGCTGTGCGAGCACTGCCTTAACCCGGCCTGCGTCGCCGCCTGCCCGTCGGGCTCGATCTACAAGCGCGAGGAGGACGGCATCGTCCTTATCGACCAGGACAAGTGTCGAGGCTGGCGGATGTGCGTCAGCGCCTGCCCGTACAAGAAGATTTATTACAACTGGCAGTCCGGCAAGGCGGAGAAATGCATCTTCTGCTATCCGCGCATCGAGGCGGGCGAGCCGACCGTGTGCTCGGAAACCTGCGTCGGGCGCATCCGCTATCTCGGCGTGCTGCTCTACGATGCCGACAAGATCGAGGCGGCGGCGAGCGTTGAGAAAGAGACTGATCTTTATCCTGCCCAGCTCGATACCTTTCTCGATCCGTTCGATCCGGTGGTAATCGAACAGGCGCGGGCGCAAGGGCTGCCGGAGGCGTGGCTGAAGGCGGCGCAGGCCTCGCCGGTCTACAAGATGGCGATCGACTGGAAAGTGGCGATGCCGCTGCATCCGGAGTACCGGACCCTGCCGATGGTCTGGTACATTCCGCCGCTCTCCCCGATCCAGGCGGCGGCCGAAGCCGGCCACATCGGTTTCTCCGGCGAAATTCCGGATGTCCGTTCGCTCAGGATCCCGGTCCAGTACCTCGCCAATCTGCTGACCGCCGGCGACGAGCTCCCGGTGGTCCGGGCGCT
>JACQAF010000136.1 GCA_016195145.1 Rhodospirillales bacterium | reverse complement strand
ATCGCCCGACGGCGAGAAGGGGTGAGCGGCGACGGCACGGTTCCATGTAACCGGCCGCTGCGAGTTCGCTGCGGCGTAAGCCGAGTCATTCGGGGATCGGCTGCGCTGGCGACGGAGGATCGACGGTGATCCGGCAATTCGAACTTGTCGAACGGGTCAAGGCCTACGACCCGGGCGCCGACGAAGAGGCGCTCAATCGGGCCTATGTTTTCTCGATGAAAGTCCACGGGGCGCAGAAACGCGCCTCGGGCGACCCGTATTTTTCGCACCCGCTCGAAGTCGCCGGCATCCTCACCCATTATAAGCTCGACGGATCGTCGATCGTCACCGCGCTGCTGCACGACACGGTCGAGGATACCCTGGCGACGCTGCCCGAGATCGAGCGCCTGTTCGGCCCGGAGATCGGACGTCTGGTCGACGGCGTAACCAAGCTGTCGCGCCTCGAATTGCAGTCGGACCAGACCAAGGAGGCGGAGAACTTCCGCAAGCTGGTCATCGCGATGTCCGAGGACATCCGGGTACTGCTGGTCAAGCTCGCCGACCGGCTGCACAACATGCGCACCCTGCATTACATCGCCGACGCGGATAAGCGCCTGCGTATCGCGCGCGAGACGATGGATATCTACGCGCCGCTCGCCGAGCGCATCGGCATCCATGCGATCCAGGAGGAGCTGGAAGACCTCGCCTTCGCGCAGATCAATCCCGACGCCCGCGATTCGATCCTCGCCCGTCTCAAGTTCCTGCGCGAACGGGGCGGCGACGTCGTCGCCCGCATCACCGACCAGTTGAAGCGCGTGCTGGCGGAAGAGGGGGTCGAGGCCTGGGTATCGGGGCGCGAGAAAACGCCTTATTCGGTCTGGCGCAAGATGCAGCGCAAGAATGTCGGCTTCGAGCAACTGTCCGACATCATGGCGTTCCGGGTCGTCGTCGCCGATATCGGCGGTTGTTACCGCGCCCTCGGCGTTATCCATTCGCGCTACCCGGTCGTCCCCAGCCGGTTCAAGGATTACATTTCGACGCCGAAGCCGAACGGCTATCGTTCGCTGCATACCGGCGTGTTCGGGCCGGAACGGCAGCGGATCGAGATCCAGATCCGCACGCGCGACATGCACGAGATCGCCGAATTCGGCGTCGCCGCCCATTGGCATTACAAGGAACAAGGCGGCGAGGAAGCCGGCAAGATCGACGGCCGGCAGTATCGCTGGCTGCGCGAGCTGCTCGACATTCTCGAACACGCCTCGAACCCGGAAGAATTCCTCGAGCACACCAAGCTCGAAATGTTCCAGGATCAGGTTTTCTGCTTCACGCCCAAGGGCGACCTGATCGCGCTGCCGCGCGGCGCGACCCTGGTCGATTTCGCCTACGCGGTTCACTCCGAGGTCGGCGACCATTGCGTGGGCGCGAAGGTCAATGGCCGGATGATGCCGCTGCGCACAACCCTGTCCAATGGCGACCAGGTCGAGATTATCACCTCCAAGGCGCAGACGCCGTCCCCGACCTGGGAGCGTTTCGTCGTCACCGGCAAGGCGCGGGCCCGCATCCGGCGCTTCATCCGCGGCGCCCAGCGCGTGCAGTTCGTCGATCTCGGCCGTTCGATGATCCAGAAAGCCTTTCGCCAGGAAGGATATGACTTCACCGAAAAAGCGCTCGCCGGCGTTCTCGGCGCACTGAAATGCGAAACGGTCGAGGATATCTACGCCGCCATCGGCGCCGGTACGCTCGGCGAGCGCGAGGTTCTTGGCGCTGTCTTCCCGGGCAGCAAGCCGGCGGCCAAAACCGCCAATATCGTGTCCTTGCCGCGCGCCCGCGCCAAAGGAAAAGACAAGGCAAAGGGCTCGGCGATTCCCATTCGCGGCCTGATACCCGGCATGGCGGTGCATTATGCCGGATGCTGCCATCCGCTGCCGGGCGACCGAATCGTCGGCATCGTGACCACTGGCAAAGGGGTGACGATCCACACCATCGATTGCGATTCGCTGGCCAGCTTTGCCGATACGCCGGAACGCTGGATTGACGTCGCCTGGGACTCGCCGGCCGGCGAGTTCGAGCATCGTGTCGGACGCATCGCGCTGGTCGTCGCCAACGAGCCGGGCAGTCTCGGCGCGCTGTCGACTGTAATCGCCCGCAACAATGGCAACATCGTCAACCTGAAAATCACCAACCGCACGGAGCAATTCTGGGAAATGCTGATCGATGTCGAAGTGCGGGACATCAAGCATCTAAGCAACATCATCGCCGCCTTGCGGGCAACGCCGGCGATCAATTCGGTCGAGCGCGCGCGCGGCTGAGGACGGCCCGGAACGGCGCGGCTATGGATCGCGAGGCAGGGTTATATTAATCTCGTCTTTCACCCCGGAACGGCGAATTCCGTCGCCGCCCCCGGCTGATATGCAACGCACAGAACTTCGAGGTGCATCATGGATCTGAACCTACCTTTCCGTATTGCCATGGCCGGCGTTGCCTTGGTCGGGCTGACGAGCGGGGCCCTGGCCGCGACCAAGACCGTCACCATGCACGCCATTTCGACAACTGGCGTCGGGAATGAGATCGGCACGATCACGTTCCAGGACACGCGCTATGGCCTGTTCGCCGAACCGAAGCTGACCGGATTGCAGCCGCCGGGGTCGCATGGTTTCCATGTCCATGAAAACGGCAATTGCAGCCCCGGCACAGGGCCGAACGGCCAGCCGGCGGCGGGGCTTGCGGCGGGCGGGCATTACGATCCGAACGGAACGAAAAAACACCGCGGCCCGGGCGTCAAGGACAGTCATCTCGGCGATATGCCGGTCCTTATTGTCGATCCGAACGGCACGGCGACCCTGCCCGTGCTGGCGGCGCAGTTGAAGGTCAAGGACCTCGCTGGGCGCGCGATCATGATTCATGTCGGCGGAGACAATTATGACGATACGCCTGCGGCGCTCGGCGGCGGTGGCGGCCGCATTGCATGCGGCGTCATTGAGTAAACTCATCGGCCGGCCGCTTGTCGATGCCGCCCAGTCGGCGGGGCGGCAGGCGGCCGGGTTATCCAACCGGTTTTTGACCTAACCATGACGACGACATCCTCTTCCTCTTCGTTTCGCCCGCGGCCGCTTCGCCTTGGCGTCAACATCGACCACGTCGCCACCATCCGCAATGCGCGCGGCGGGCGGCACCCCGACCCGGTGCGCGCCGCACGGCTTGCCGTTCAGGCGGGGGCGGATGGCGTCACGGCCCATCTGCGCGAGGATCGGCGGCATATCTCGGACGACGATATCGCCCGCCTGTCGCGCGATATCGACCGGCCGCTCAACCTTGAAATGGCGACGACCGAGGAAATGCTGGCGATTGCGTTGCGCCACAAGCCCCATGCCGCGTGCCTGGTGCCAGAAAAGCGCGAGGAGCGCACGACCGAAGGCGGGCTCGACGTGGTGCGCGGCTTCGATACGCTCAAGCCTTTTGTGCGCCGCCTTGGCGAGGCGGGGATCCGCGTATCGCTGTTCATCGAGCCGGATCGCGCCGCCCTCGACGCGGCCCGGGCCCTTGGCGCGCCGGTGGT
>JACQAF010000157.1 GCA_016195145.1 Rhodospirillales bacterium | reverse complement strand
ATCACGGGAATGCCGTAGGGATGATGCAGGAACAGGACGGCGCGCATCTGCTCGTCGAGCTGCGCGCCCGGATCGTTGTCGACGCGCGAGCGCCGCTCTTCCAGCACGACCTGCAACTCCGGTTTGGCCGATTCGGGATCGATGACGAGGTTGGCCATCCGGTCCGCCTCCAGCCGCATGACGCCCTCCAGCCGGTCGCGGGCGACGTTCTGAAAATAGGCGGTGTAGTCAAGGCTGGTGAAGGCGTTGTCGCGCCCGCCGTTGCGGGCGACGATCTTCGAGAATTCCCCCGGCGCCACGCTCTTGGTGCCCTTGAACATCAGGTGTTCGAGAAAATGGGCGATACCCGATTTTCCGGGCTGCTCGTCGGCGCTGCCGGTCCGGTACCACACCATGTGGGTGACGATCGGCGCGCGATGGTTGGGGATCACCACCACCTGCAGCCCGTTGGGCAAGGTGAAGGTCTCCGGGTTGAACACCCCGCCCGCCGCCGGCTGGGAAAACGCACCGGCGACCAGCACGAAGACCAGCGCCAGCGCCGCCGCCAATCCGCCGCAGCGCCGTAAAGCCCGCCCGACAATCATGCCCGCCCTCCTTCGTTTCTCGACAAGCCGCCGGGCTTTCCCGCTTGGGGGATGCGCGCGCGACTATCCCGGCGACAGGGCCGGGATAGCCGGCATCCGCGATCTAGAAAATGCCCTCGAGCGCGCCTTTCCTGCGCCGCTTGATGGTCGGCGTATCGCCGTCGCTAACCGACCGGCCAAGCGCCGCGTTTTCGCGCAGTCGCGCCGCTTCGCGCGGCGCATCGACTACGACGCCCGGCGTCTCCGGCTTGCGCCAGAAGATCAGGCTATCGAGGAAAGTTTTATCGGCGTCGGCCAGGACGGTCGATTCGCGGTCGATGATCTCGCGGATATCGGGATCGGCCCGACTGGCGCCGGCATGGGCGAGGAGCGCTTGTTCGCCCGGACTTTCTCCGCCGCTACCGTCCTGGGCCGGGCGTTGGGCGGCCCCGAACACCGCCTGGCGGGCGAGCTCGGGCACCGATTGTTCCTGCGGGCGCTGGGCGCCTGGCTGCGGCGGGCGCAGCCCGTAATCGGGCGGCAGCGACAGCGGCGCGCGGGTGACAATCTTGAATTCATCGGGCGGATTCTTGTCCAGTCCCAATGTCTTGCGGGCATCGCCGCAGCCGGCGAGAAGCGCCCCAAGGACAAGCGTCAGCCCCGCCATACGGGCGAGACGAACGAACGGGCGCGACAGGATACCGGAGAGGGTCATCACAGCCCCTATTTTACCGAACGTTTGCCGCCGAACAAGGCATCAATGAACAAACCGGCAACCCCCAGGGTGATCGCCGCATCGGCGGCATTAAAGGCCGGCCAGTGCCAACCATACGCGTGAAAATCGAGAAAATCGAATACGGCGCCGAACCGCACCCGGTCGATCACGTTGCCGAGAGCCCCGCCGATAACCAGGCCCAGCGCGGCGGCCGGCAGAACCTGATCGGTCCGCCGCAGCCATACCACCAGCACGGCGACGATCGCCAGCGCCAGCCCGGTGAAGACCAGCGCCGAGCCCATCGAGCCGCTGCCGAACAACCCGAAGCTGATGCCCTTGTTCCACACTGTCACCAGGTTGAAGAACGGCAGGATCTCGACCATGGGCCGCCCCTGGGCGACGAGAATATTATAGAAATAGGCCTTGCTGACCTGATCGACGACCACAACCGCCGCCGCAAGAACGAGCCCCAGTCGCCACATGCGGGCCCCCTATTCGGCCGCTGCCGAGAGATGATCGACCGCGTCGGCGCAGCGACCGCACAGGCCCGGATGGTCGGCGTGCCGGCCGACCTCGGGCAGCACTTTCCAACACCGCTCGCATTTCGTCCCCTCGGCCGGCTTGACCTTGACGAACACTCCCGGCACGTCGGCGAGGCTGAACGCCCCGCCCGGATCGCCCGCCACCGTCAGCCGCGCGCCGGACGTGATGGCGATCTCGGCCAGATCGAGCCCGGCGACCGCGGCCACATACTCGGCCCCGGCATAGATTTCCGGCGCGGCCTGGAGCGAGGCGCCGATGCGCCGTTCGGCGCGCTCGATCTCGATCGCGCCGGTGACCACCCGACGGAGGTCGCGGATTTTCTGCCATTTGGCGGCGAGCGCCGCATCGGCCCACGCCGCGGGAATGTCCGGAAACAGCCGCAGATGGACGCTTTCCGTCTCGCCCGGATGGCGGGCGAGCCACGCCTCTTCGGCGGTGAAGCACAGAACCGGCGCCAGCCACGCGGTAAGGCACGAGAAGACATGATCGAGCGCGGTGCGCGCGGCGCGGCGGCGCAGGCTGTCCGGCCGGTCGCAATAGAACGAGTCCTTGCGGATATCAAAGTAGAACGCCGACAGATCGACGGCGCAGAAATTATGCAGGGCCGTGTAGAACGAGGTGAAGGCGTACTCGTCGATCGCCCGGCGCAACAGCCGGTCGAGTTCGTACAAGCGATGCAGCACCCAGCGTTCCGGCTCCGGCATGTCGGCCGGGGCGACGCGTTCGGCCTCGCTGAAGCCGGCGAGATTGCCGAGGAGATAGCGCAACGTGTTGCGCAGGCGCCGGT
>JACQAF010000156.1 GCA_016195145.1 Rhodospirillales bacterium | reverse complement strand
CGGCCGGCATCGGCGAGACCGCCGCCGGTTCCCCGCCGTCCAGCTCATCGGCGCGCAGGCAGGCGGAACGGTGATCGGGCTCGACCTCGACCAGCGGCGGGTCATTGGCGCATCGGGGCTGCGCAAACGCGCAGCGCGGGGCGAAGCGGCAGCCGGCGGGTGGGTCGAGCAGGTTCGGCGGCAGGCCTTCGATGGTGGCGAGCCGCGCGCCGCGCGGCCGGTCGAGCCGCGGCACGGCGCGCAGCAGGCCGAGCGTATAGGGATGGCGCGGGCGGGCGGACACCGCGTCGGCCGCGCCCTGCCCGACCCCGCGCGCCGCGTACATCACGTTCACCCGGTCGGCGTAGCGGGCGACGATGCCGAGATTGTGCGTGATCACGATCAGCGCGATGTCGAGCCGGCGCGCGAGGTCGCGCATCAGCTCCAGGATCTGCGCCTGGATGGTGACGTCGAGCGCCGTCGTCGGCTCGTCGGCGATGATCAGCTTGGGATTGCAGGCGAGCCCGATGGCGATCATCGCTCGCTGGCGCATGCCGCCCGAAAACTGGTGCGGGTACTGGTCGAGCCGCCGCTCGGCGTCGGTGATGCCGACCAGGCCAAGCAGCTCCACCGCCCGCGCCCGCGCCGCGCCCGCGTCCATCTTCAGATGGATGATCAGCGGCTCCATGATCTGCAATCCGATGGTCAGAACGGGATTGAGCGAGGTCATCGGCTCCTGGAAGATCATCGAGATGTCGCGTCCGCGCACGGTGCGCATCTCGTCCTCGGTGAGGGTCGGCAGATCGCGCCCCTCGAACAGGATTCGCCCGGCGACGACGCGCCCCGCCGGCCGGGCGAGCAGACGCATGATGGCCAGCGCCGAGACCGACTTGCCGCAGCCGGATTCGCCGACCAGCGCCACGATCTCGCCGCGTCGCACGGCGTAGGACAGCCCTTCGACCGCGCGCACGAGGCCGTGCGAGGTGGCGAAATGGACGTGAAGATTGTCGATTTCGAGCAGCGGCGCGCCGTCGCGCGCCTCCGAACGCTCCGCCGTCTGCGACGCAGCCGCCAAGCCCTATCCTCCCCGTTTCGTGCCGGGCTGCCGTGAGCGACGCCCGGTTTTTTATCTTCGATCTGTCCTAGCATGCGAGGGGTAACCCGTGCCAGCCGCATCGCGGGGCGGGCTGGCGTCGGTGGCCCGAAATCGCTAGGGTGCGCCCCGCATAACGGAGCGATCCACCCCATGGCGGCAGCGCCTTTTCTCGCGCTCAAGGCGGCGAAAGTCACCTTCGGCGACCGGACGATCTTTGCGGGCCTCGATGTCGGCATCGGGCGCGGCGAACGCGCCTGCCTTGTCGGGCGCAACGGTTGCGGCAAGTCGACCCTGCTTAAGGTGCTCGCCGGGCTGGTCGACCTCGACGGCGGCGAGCGTTTCGTCCAGCCGGGCCTCAGCCTCGCCTATCTGCCGCAGGAGGTCGATCTGCGGACGACGGCGACGATCGCCGAACACGTCGCTGGCGGGCTCGATCGCGAGCCGGCGGAAACCGCGCGCCACAAGATCGAGGCGGTTCTGTCGCGCCTGTCGCTCGACGGGTCGCGCCGTCTGGCCGAATTGTCGGGCGGCGAAACGCGGCGCGCGGCGCTCGCCCGCGCGCTGGTCGGCGAGCCGGACGTACTGCTGCTCGACGAGCCGACCAACCATCTCGACCTGCCGACCATCGAATGGCTGGAGCGCTTTCTCGAATCCTATGCCGGCGGCGTGCTGCTGATCAGCCACGACCGCGCCTTTCTCACCCGCCTGTCGCAGCGCACGCTATGGCTCGACCGCGGGCAGATGCGCATTCTCGAACGCGGCTACGCCCATTTCGAGGCGTGGTCGGACACGATCATCGAGGAAGAGGCTCGCGCCCAGGCGAAGATCGACCGGCGCATCGCCAGCGAGGGCGAATGGCTGGCGCGCTCCGTCTCCGCCCGCCGGCGGCGCAACGAGGGACGCAAGCGCCGGCTGCTCGAAATGCGCGCCGCGCGCGCCGGCTGGATCGGCGCGGCCGGGCGGGCGAAGCTGGCGACGCGCGGCGACCGCATCGGCATCATCGGGCCGAACGGCGCCGGCAAAACGACGCTGATCCGCCTGATGACCGGCGAACTCGCGCCCGATAGCGGCCGGCTGCGCCTCGCCAAGACCGTGCATCCGGCCTATTTCGACCAGCGGCGCGCCGTCCTCGATCCCGCCAAGACGCTGTGGCAGACCCTGTGCCCCGAAGGCGGCGACCGCGTGATGGTGCGCGGCCGATCGCGCCATGTCGTCGCCTATCTGCGCGATTTCCTGTTCGACGAGAAGCAGGCGAAATCGCTGGTCGGCGGGCTGTCGGGCGGCGAGCGCAACCGGCTGATGCTGGCCCGCACGCTGGCCCAGCCGAGCAACCTTTTGATCCTCGACGAGCCGACCAACGATCTCGACATCGACACTCTCGACCTGCTGCAGGAGGTGCTCGACGAATACGAGGGCACGCTGCTGATCGTCAGCCATGATCGCGATTTCCTCGACCGGCTGGTCAACGGCCTGATGGCGATGAGCGGCGACGGCCGGGTGCGGGAATATGCCGGCGGGTTCAGCGATTATCTTCGGGATACGAGCGAAGGCGGCGCATTCGGTGCGGGTATACCGGGCCGGCCGGCGGCGGCCAGGCCGAAATCGCCGGCGCGCGCCGAGGGGGCGGAAAAACCGGCGCGGGCGCGGATGTCGTACAAGGAAACGCGCGAGCTCGAATCGCTCCCCGGCGAGATCGCGCGCCTGACTGCGGAGCGCGACCGCCTCGAATCCCGGCTCGCCGATCCGACGCTGTATGAACGCGACCGCGCGGCCTTCGACGCAGCGCTGGCGCGCATCGGCGAGGTGCGCGCGGCGCTCGCCGCCGCCGAGGAGCGCTGGCTCGAACTCGAAATGAAGCGCGAAGAACTCGGCCTCAAGGCGGCCCACGGCGCATGAAGCTTTTTGATCTACTGATCGCCCTGCTCATCATGATGATCTGGGGCTTCAACTTCGTCGTCGCCAAATGGGGCCTCGCCTATATGCCGCCGATTTTCCTGATGGCGCTGCGTTTCGCCGCCGTGGCGGCGATATTGCTGCCCTTCGCGCGGATTCCACGCGCCAAGCTGCGCGAGATATTTTTTCTCTCCGTCACGCTCGGCTGCGTCCATTTCAGCCTGATGTTCATGGGGTTGACCGGCGTCAACGCCGGCGCGGCGGCGATCGCCATCCAGCTCCAGGTGCCGTTCGCGGCCATTCTCGCCGCCATCTTCTTCGGCGACAAACTCGGCTGGCGGCGGGCGCTCGGCATGGCGGCCGCCTTCGCCGGCATTGTGGTGCTGGCCGGCGAACCGCGCCTGACCGGCCATACCGGTTCGCTGCTGCTGGTCATCGCCGCATCGTTCATGTGGGCGGTGACCAATATCCAGATCAAGCATATGGGGTCGGTCGACGGCTTCGCGCTCAGCGCGTGGATGAGCCTGTTCGCCGTGCCGCAGCTGCTGATTGTCTCGGCATTGCTCGAAAGCGGCCAGATCGAGGCGTTGCTCCATATTGCCTGGCCTGCCGCCGGCGTCATCCTTTACATGGCGGTGATCGTCACCGTCGTGTCGTACGGGATGTGGTATCATCTGCTGCGCAATTATTCGGTCAACCAGGCGATGCCGTTTACGCTGCTGGTTCCGGTGTTCGGGGTCATGTCGGGCGTGTTGCTGCTTGACGAGCCGTTTACCTGGCGGCTCGTCGCCGGCGGCCTGGCGACGCTCGCCGGGGTCGGGATCATCGTCGTGCGCCGGCCGCGCCTCGCCGAGCCCGAGGCGACCGCGAAGACGACATGATCGCCGAGCGCCCCTCGCCCAACCACGACGCGCGCCCGGCCGGCGGCGCGATCGACATGCTGGTCGTTCACTATACGGGCATGGCGAATGGCGCGGCGGCGCTCGACCGCCTCTGCGACCCGGCGGCGAAGGTCAGCGCGCATTACCTGGTCGAGGAAGATGGCCGCGTCTTTCGGCTCGTGCCCGAAGATCGCCGCGCCTGGCACGCCGGAATCGCGTTCTGGCGCGGCGTGCGCGACATCAATGCGCGCTCGATCGGCGTCGAGCTGGTCAATCCCGGTCACGAATTCGGCTACCGGCCGTTTCCGCCGGCGCAGATCGATGCGTTTATCGGCCTTGCGCGCGCGATCCACGCCCGCCACCCGATCCCGACGCGCAACGTCGTCGGCCATTCCGACGTGGCGCCTGCCCGCAAGACCGACCCCGGCGAGCTGTTTCCGTGGCGCGACGTCGCCCGCGCCGGCATCGGCCTGTGGCCCGAGGAGCGCGCGGATCCCGACGCCGCGCCGTCGATTGCAGCAGCCCGCGACATGCTAGGCCGCTACGGTTACGAAACGCCCGATGGCGACGCTGCGATCACTACAGCCCTTGCCGCCTTTCAGCGCCATTTCCGCCCGGCGCGCGTCGACGGCGCGCTCGATCGCGAAACCTTTGCCCGGCTTGCCGCCGCGGTCGCGCGCTGCGGTTGACGCAGGCGGCGGCGCGGCATACCTAATCCCTGCCAGACGGCCGGATGACCGCGCTTCGTCGCAAGACGGGGTGAGGAAAGTCCGGGCTCCACGGAAACGAGGGTGCCGGGTAACGCCCGGCGGGGGCGACCCCAGGGACAGTGCAACAGAAAGCAAACCGCCATCGGGCTTCGGCCCGGCGGTAAGGGTGAAAGGGTGCGGTAAGAGCGCACCGCGCCCCCGGTAACGGGGGTGGCATGGCAAACCCCACCCGGAGCAAGACCAAATAGGGGCGGCACGCCGGCTTTCGGGCCGGCACGCTGGTTTCCGGGCCGCCGCCCGGGTCGGTCGCGCGAGACGCCCGGTAACGGGCGTCCTAGAGGAATGGTCATCCTCCGCCCGCAAGGGCGGGGACAGAACCCGGCTTACAGGCCGTCTGGCATTTCACTTTTTTACTTGCCCCGGCGAGCGCCGCCAATTTGGCTGATTTATAATTTATATCAATCAGTTATGTCTCAACCCTGGATTATCGCGAGCGAATATCCCAAGCCAGAACATAAACAGAACAAAGTTATGCCACAGTTGTCGTCAAAATTATCGCGAAACACCCCTTCGGTCGACTTACGAGGTTTGAGGGCCGGTCCGGATAAACCGTGTCTACCCCATGATTTACCCTGATTTCTCTTCGGAAATTCCATTGACGCCCATATAAACCCATGTTATCCCATGATGTCCCACAGATATGTAAGTGCCGCCGCTGCCTCTGAGGGATACCGGCCGAAAGGAATTTACATTGTAAATTCAATTGTTTGGTCGGTTTTTTAGGCATACCGGCCAGGCACGGCGGTTGGGGGATGGGATGGCGCTGTTCCTATCCAGGTTCAATTTCAAGGTCGATCGGAAGGGCCGGGTTTCGGTTCCCGCCGATTACCGGTCCGCGCTTGCCGGCCAGAGCTTTGCCGGCATCATCGCTTTTCCCTCGCTTACCGATCGCGCGATCCGCGCCTGCGGCATCGATCTCATGGAACAGATCAGCGGCCAACGCAACCCGCTCACCGTATTCGAGCAGACGCCGACCGACCTCGCCCTCGCTTCGGTGCCTGAGGTAATGCGCCTCCCTTTCGACGGCGAGGGCCGGATTGTGCTGCCGGCCGAACTCGCCCGCCATGCCGGCGTCGCCGATGCGGCCACCTTCGTCGGCCGACTCAATTATTTCGAGATCTGGAACCCGACGGCCTTCGAGGCGCATCAGGAGCAGATGCGCGCGGCGATCCGCGCCGGCGGCGGGCCGCTGCCCGGCGCCCCTGGCGGCAAAGGGTGACGGCAATGATTGCGGCCGCCCCCACCAACATCCCCACGCGGCCCGCCCACCTTCCAGTCCTGCTGGCCGAGGTGATCGGGGCGCTGGCGCCGCGCGACGGCGCAATTTATCTCGACGGCACGTTCGGCGCCGGCGGCTATGCGCGCGGTCTTCTCGACGCCGCCGATTGCCGGGTATGGGGAATCGACCGCGATCCCGCCGCCGTGGCCCGCGGCCGCGAGCTCGGCGCGCGCTATCCCGGCCGGCTCGACATCATCGAAGGCCGCTTCGGCGACATGGATGCGCTGCTTGCGGCGCGCGGCGTCGCCCGCGTCGACGGCGTGGCGCTCGATCTTGGCGTATCGTCGCCGCAGATCGACGAGCCGGCGCGCGGATTTTCCTTCCGCGCCGATGGGCCGCTCGACATGCGCATGGGCGCCGACGGGCCGACCGCCGCCGATCTGGTCAACACGCTCGACGAACGCGAACTGGCCGAGATCATCGCCCGCTACGGCGAGGAGCGCCATGCGCGCCGCATCGCCCGCACCATCGTCGCCGCGCGCCCGATCGGGCGCACCGGCGAGTTGGCCGATATCGTCCGCCGGGCCGTGCGCCGCGCCGCCGACGGCATCGACCCGGCGACGCGAACCTTCCAGGCGCTGCGTATTGCGGTCAACGACGAGCTCGGCGAATTGTCGCGCGGCCTCGCCGCCGCCGAGCGCCTGCTCGCCCCCGGCGGGCGGCTGGCCGTGGTGTCGTTTCATTCGCTCGAGGATCGCGCGGTCAAATCCTTCCTCAAGGCGCGCGGCGGCGAAGGCGAGCGCGGCTCGCGCCATATGCCGGCAGCGCCAGGCGCCGACCGCGCGCCAAGCTTCCGTCTGCTCTCGCGCCGGCCGATCCGGCCGGGCGACGAGGAAACCGCCCGCAATCCGCGCGCCCGTTCGGCCCGCCTGCGCGCCGCCGAACGCACCGCCGCCCCGGTCTGGCCGGCCGACGCCGTGTCGCACGGAGGCGTGCGATGATCCGCCTGTCCACTGCCTTGTGGTTGCTGCTCGCCGGCTTGATCGGATGGGGATTGTTCCATCTCAAGTATCAGGTGCGCGCGCTCGAAGGCGAATATACCCGCCTCAATCGCCAGATTCTCAACGAGCAGCAGGCGCTCCATGTGCTGCGCGCCGAGTGGAGTTACATCAACCAGCCGCAGCGGCTGGCGGAGCTCGCGCGCCGCCATCTCGACCTGCAGCCGATGCGCCCGACCCAGCTCGGCCGGCTCGCCGATGTGCCGTGGCGCAATCCCGACATCGCGCCACAGCCGGCCGCCGCCCCGCCGCCGCCGCCCGCCGGCAAGGCTCCGCTGCGCCCCGTCGCCGCGGCAACGAAGGAGGCGCGCTGATGGCGACCCGTATCGGCGACGTCCTGCGCGCCCTGCCCAGCCGCCTGCGTATCGACGGCGCGGCCAAGCAATCGATCGAGGTTGCGCGCCACCGGCTGGTCGTCGCCGGTGTGCTGTTCGTCATCGCCTTCCTGATCGTCGGCTTGCGCCTCGTCGACGTCACCCTGCTCAAGGAGGCGCGCGAGCCACGCTTCGCCCATGCGCCGCGCGCCGGTCATCTGGAAATGGGACGCGCCGACATCGTCGATCGCAACGGCGTGCTGCTGGCGACCTCGCTCGCTACCGCCTCGCTCTACGCCAATCCGAAGCTGGTGCTCGGCCCGGCCGAGGCGGCGCGCAAGCTCGCCCGCGTATTGCCCGGCCTCGACGAACGCGAGATCGCCGCCCGCCTCGCCTCGGACCGCAGCTTCGTCTGGCTGCGCCGCAACCTGCCGCCGCGCCAGCAATACGAAGTCAACCGCCTCGGCATTCCCGGTCTCTATTTCCAACGCGAGGAACGCCGGGTTTATCCCCACGGGCCGCTAGCCGCGCACATCGTCGGCTTCACCGACATCGACAACCGGGGCATCGCGGGGATCGAGCAGTCGTTCGATGAAAAGCTGCGCGAGTCCGGCGAGCCGCTCGACCTGTCGATCGACATCCGCATCCAGCACATAGTGCGCGAGGAGCTTGGCCGCACGGTCGAGGAGTTCAAGGCGCTCGGCGGCGCCGCGATCATGCTCGATGTCGCGACCGGCGAGGTCCTCGCCATGGTCTCGTGGCCCGATTTCGACCCCAACGCCCCCGCTCTCGCCCCCGCCGATGCGCGCTTCAACCGCAACACCCTCGGCATCTACGAGATGGGATCGACCTTCAAGATCTTCACTGCGGCGATGGCGCTCGATTACGGCACCGCCACGCTGCGCGACGGCTACGACGCGACCAAGTCGATCCAGATCGGCCGCTTCACCATTTCCGATTTCCACGCCCAGCGCCGCTATCTCACCGTCCCCGAAATCTTCATCTATTCCTCGAATATCGGCGCGGTGAAGATGGCGCTCGATATCGGGACCCAACGCCAGCGCGATTTCCTCGCCCGCGTCGGCCTGCTCAAGGCCTCGCCGATTGAACTGCCCGAGGTGGGACCGCCGCTCGTCCCGCAGCCGTGGCGCGAGGTCAACACGATGACCATCGCCTTCGGCCACGGCCTGTCGGTCAGCCCGATCCAGCTTGCCGCCGCGTCGGCGGCGACGATCAATGGCGGCGTCATGCGCCCGGCGACGATCCTCAAGCGCCAAATGGGCGAACCGATCCCCGGCGAACGGGTGATGTCGGCCGTCGCCTCGGAGCAGATGCGCCGACTGATGCGCCTCAATGTCGAGCGCGGCTCGGGCAAGTCGGCCGCCGTTCCCGGCTATCTGGTCGGCGGCAAGACCGGAACAGCCGAAAAGATCGTCGACGGCCGCTACAAGAAAGCGGCGCGCATTTCCTCTTTCGTCGGCGCGTTCCCGATGAACAAGCCGCGCTACATCGTGCTCGCCATACTGGACGAGCCGCAAGGCACCAAGACGACGTTCGGGTTCGCCACCGGCTCGTGGGTCGCCGCGCCGGTCGTCGGCCGGGTCATCGCCCGCGCCGCGCCGATGCTGGGCATCGAGCCGGTCGACGAGGAAGCCCCCGATCTTCGCGACCAGATGCTGATCAATGTCGCCAAACGCTGACCGGAACCGGGCAATGGATGGCGTCGCCGGAACAAGGTTGAGGACGTGCGCTTGCGAGAGCTGATCGACAGCCGGATGACCGAGGCAGGCGTTGCGCTGCGCGCGACGGCGGCCAGCGTTGACCCGGCGATCGCCGGCATCGCCGCCGATTCGCGCCAGGTCGCGCCCGGCTATCTGTTCGCCGCCCTCGCCGGCGCGCGCACCGACGGCCGGCGCTTCGTCGCCGACGCGCTCGGCCGCGGCGCGGCCGCGGTTCTGTGCGACATCAGCGCCGCGGCGGAGATGCCGGCCAACGTGCCGGTCGTGGCTGCCGACAATCCGCGCCGGGCGCTCGCCCTGCTCGCCGCGCGTTTCTACGGCGCGCAGCCACGCACCATCGCCGCCGTCACCGGCACTAGCGGCAAAACCTCGGTCGTCGCCTTCACCCGCCAGATATGGACGATGCTCGGCCACAAGGCGGCGAGCCTCGGTACGCTCGGCCTGATCGCCCCGCATGTCGTGCGTTACGGCTCGCTCACCACGCCCGATCCGGTGGCGCTGCACAAGGACCTCGCCGACCTCACCGCCGCCGGCGTCGGCCATGTGGCGATGGAGGCATCGAGCCACGGCCTCGAGCAGTTCCGGCTCGACGGCGTGCGCGTCGCCGCCGCCGTCTTCACCAATCTCAGCCGCGATCATCTCGATTATCACGGCACGATGGACGCCTATTTCGCCGCCAAGCGCCGACTATTCGCGGAGGTGATGGCGCCGGGCGGCGTCGCCGTGCTCAACGCCGATGCGCCCGAATACGAGACGCTGGCCCAGCTATGCCGGCAACGCGGCCATCGCCTCGTCACCTTCGGCCGCCGGGGCGCCGATATCCGGCTTACAGAGCTGGCGCCGACCGCCCACGGCCAGAAGATGGTCTTCACGCTCGATGGCCGGCCGGTCGAAATCGTCCTGCCGCTGGTCGCCGCGTTCCAGGCGATGAATGCGCTCGCCGCCCTCGGCCTCGTTGTCGGCTGCAACGCCGATCCGCAACAGGCGACGGCAGCGCTGGCGAAGCTCGAAGGCGTGCCCGGCCGACTGCAACTCGTCGCCGTGCGCCGCAACGGCGCTGCGATCTATGTCGATTACGCCCACAAGCCGGACGCGCTCGAAAACGTACTGACCGCGCTGCGCCCGCACGCCCGCCGCCAACTCGTCGTCGTATTCGGCTGCGGCGGCGACCGCGATCCCGGCAAGCGGCCGATGATGGGCACGATCGCCGCACGGCTGGCCGACAAGACCATCGTCACCGACGACAATCCGCGCAGCGAGGATCCGACCAAGATTCGCGCCCAGATCCTTGCCGCCTGTCCCGGCGCAAGCGACATCGGCGCGCGGCGCGCGGCGATCGCCGCCGCCATCGCCGATCTTGGCGCGGGCGACGTGCTGGTCATCGCCGGCAAGGGTCACGAGCGCGGCCAGATCGTCGGCGACATCGTTCATCCCTTCGATGACGCCGAAACGGCGCGCGAGATCGTCGCCGATCTCGATGGCCCGCCGACCGACGGAGGCCACGCATGACCGCCCCGCTGTGGCGCGCCGCCGATATAATCGCCGCGACCGGCGGGCAGCCGGTCGGCGACGGCGGCTGGACAGCGACCGGCGTGTCGATCGACAGCCGCACCATCCGGCCCGGCGAGATCTTCGCCGCCATCGCCGGCGAAACCCATGACGGCCACGATTATGTCGCCGCCGCGCTCGCCGCCGGCGCCGCCGGCGCTATCGTCTCCCGCCGGCCGACCGGGCTCGCCGATCACGCCAGGCTGATTGTCGTTCCCGACGTTCTCGACGCACTGCGCCACCTGGGCCGGGCGGCGCGCGCGCGCGCGGCGGCGCGCATCGTCGCCATCACCGGCAGCGTCGGCAAGACCGGGACCAAGGAAGCGCTCGGCCTCGCCCTCGCCGGCCAGGGCGAAACCCATGCCAGCGCCAGCAGCTTCAATAACCATATCGGCGTGCCGCTGACCCTCGCCCGCCTGCCCGCCGCCGCCGCGTTCGGCGTGTTCGAGATCGGGATGAACCATGCGGGCGAAATCGCGCCCCTCGTCGCCATGGTGCGGCCGCATGTCGCCATCGTCACGACTATCGAGCCGGTGCATCTCGAATTCTTCCCCGAGGCCGGGCTCGACGGCGTTGCCGCAGCCAAGGCGGAAATTTTCTCCGCTGGCGGCGGGACCGCCGTTCTCAACCGCGATAACCGCTATTTCCATTTTCTCGCCGATGCGGCGCAGCGCAGCGGTTTTAGCCGGGTGATCGGCTTCGGCAGCCATCCCAAGGCCGAGGCGCGACTGGTCGAGCTTCACGTCGGGGCGACGCATTCGCAGGTTTCGGCCGTGATCGATGGCCGTTCCTTCGTCTTTCGTATCGGCACGCCGGGCCGGCACTGGGCGATCAACGCGCTCGCCGTTCTCGCCGCCGCCGGCGCGCTCGGCGCCGATATCGGCATGGCGGCGGCGGCCCTCGCCCAATTGTCGCCGCCCAAGGGTCGCGGCAAACGCCATCGCATCGAGCGTCCCGGCGGCGCATTCGAGCTGATCGACGACAGCTATAACGCCAGCCCGGCGTCGATGCGCGCCGCTTTCGAGGTGCTGGCGACGGCCGCGCCGGGCCCTAGCGGCCGGCGAATTGCCGTGCTCGGCGACATGCTCGAGCTCGGCCCCGATTCGACGGCGCTGCACGCCGGCCTCGCCAGCGCGCTGGTCGTCGCCCGGATCGACCTCGTTTTTACCTGCGGCCGCTACATGGCTCATCTGCACGACGCCTTGCCGCCCGAAATGCGCGGCGCGCACGTCGAAAACTCCGCCCAGCTCGCCCCGCTGGTCGCCGCCGCGATCCGGCCCGGCGATGTCGTCACGGTCAAAGGATCGCTCGGCAGCCGCATGGCCGGAATCGTCGAGGCGCTGCTGGCGAGCGGCGACACGCATAACGGCAATCACGACGATCCCCGCCGCGGCCCGCGCCGCGCGGCGAACGGCTAAGGGAGAGCGCAGCAGCCATGTTGTTCAATCTTCTGGTACCCCTTGCCGATCAGTTCGGTCCGCTCAATCTGTTCCGCTACCTCACATTCCGGTCGGGCGGCGCGGTCCTCACCGCGCTGCTGCTCAGCTTCATGCTCGGCCGGCCGATCATCGCCTGGCTGCGCCGCCAGCAAAAAGAGCCGCCGATCCGCGAAGACGTGCCCGAGCGCCATCACCTGACTAAAAAAGGCACGCCGACCATGGGCGGCGTGCTGATCCTGCTCGCCCTAGCCATTTCGACCCTGCTATGGGCCGATCTGCGCAACGGTTATGTCTGGGCGGTGCTGCTGGTCACCGCCGGCTTCGGCGGCGTCGGCTTCTACGACGATTACCTGAAGCTTACCAAGCGCAACTCGAAGGGTCTGCCCGGCCGCTGGAAGCTGGTTGCCCAAGGGACCATCGCGCTGGTCGCCACGCTGTGGATCGCCTCGATGGCCCGCGGCACGCTCGGCACCTCGCTCGCCTTCCCGTTCGTCAAGTCATTGCTGATCGATCTCGGCTGGTTCTTCATCCCGTTCGCCATTCTCGTCATGGTCGGCGCGTCCAACGCAGTCAACCTCACTGATGGGCTCGACGGCCTCGCCATCGTGCCGGTGATGATCGCCGCCGGCTGCTTCGCGGCAATTTCGTATTTCGCCGGCAACATCATCTTTTCGAATTACCTGCTGATCCATCACATCCCCGGCGCAGGCGAACTGACGGTGTTTTGCGCAGCGCTGGTCGGCGCTTCGCTCGGCTTCCTGTGGTTCAACGCGCCGCCGGCAATGGTGTTCATGGGCGATACCGGCTCGCTGTCCTGCGGCGGCGCGCTGGGGGCGATCAGCGTCGTCACCAAGCACGAGATCGTTCTTGCCATAGTCGGCGGACTGTTCGTGCTCGAAACCGTGTCGGTCATCGTCCAGGTCGCGTCGTTCAAGCTGACCGGCAAACGCGTGTTCATGATGGCCCCGCTGCACCACCACTTCGAAAAAAAGGGCTGGGCAGAGCCGACCATCGTCATCCGTTTCTGGATCATCGCATTGATTCTTGGCCTCATCGGCCTGTCGACGTTGAAACTGAGGTGAGCGCAAAGGTGATCAACCTCTTCCCCTTCTCCGGCTATCCGGTCGCCGTGCTCGGCCTCGGCAAGTCCGGCCTCGTCGCGGCCCAGGCGCTGCAGAAAAGCGGCGCCAAGGTACAGGCCTGGGACGACGACGACGCGCGCCGCCGTGCGGCCGGGGCGGCCGGCGTCCCCGTTGCCGACCTCGCCGCGATCGACTGGCGCGACATAACTACGCTCGTCATCAGCCCCGGCATCCCCCACACGCACCCCGCACCGCACAAAGTTGCCGCGCTCGCCAAGCAGCACAATGTCGAGATCATCGGCGATATCGAACTGCTGGCCCGCGCCCAGATCGATGCCGGTTATGTCGGCGTCACCGGCACCAACGGCAAATCGACCACCACCGCGCTGCTCGGCCACGTTCTGCGCGGCGCCGGTCGTGACGTGCAGGTCGGCGGCAATATCGGCACGCCGGCCCTCGCCCTCGCCTCGCTCGGCGAAGGCGGCGTTTACGTGCTCGAAATGTCGTCCTATCAGCTCGAGATCACCATCTCGATCACCTTCGACGTCGCCATCTTGCTCAATGTGACGCCCGATCATCTCGATCGTCACGGCGGCATGGACGGCTATGTCGCCGCCAAGCGACGCATTTTCCACCGCCAGACCCGGCCGCGCGCCGCGGTGATCGGCGTCGACGACGATATCTGCCGGCGCATTCACGACGATCTCGTGCGCGCCGACGACCAGATCGTCATCCCGATTTCGGCCGGCCGGCGGCTCGAACGCGGCGTTTACGTCGTCGACGGCGAATTGTTCGACGCCATCGACGGCCGGGCGACGCGCGCCATCGACCTGCGTCCGGTCGCCACCCTGCCCGGCGCGCATAACTGGCAGAACGCCGCCGCCGCCTATGCCGCGGCGCGTGTCCTCGGCGTCGCCCCCGACGCCATCGCCGCCGCAATGGCCAGCTATCCCGGCCTGCCGCACCGGCAGGAGATCGTCGCCCGCGCCGGCGGCGTCGCCTTCGTCAACGACAGCAAGGCGACGAATGCCGATGCGACCGCCAAGGCGCTCGCCTGCTACGACGCGATCTACTGGATCGCTGGCGGTCGGGCCAAGGAAGGCGGCATCGCATCGCTCGCACCATTTTTCCCGCGCATCCGCCGCGCCTACCTGATCGGCGAAGCGGCGGCGGCGTTCGCCGCCACACTCGACGGCTGTGTGCCCTACACCCGGTCGGGCGATCTCGCCCGCGCGACCGCCGCCGCCCATGCCGACGCGGTGCGCGAGGACACGCCCGGCGCGGTCGTCCTCCTTTCGCCGGCCTGCGCGTCGTTCGACCAGTTCGCCAATTTCGAGGCGCGCGGCGACGCTTTTCGCGCGCTGGCGCTGGCTCTCGACGGAGCGGCCCCCGCCGCCCGCCCCGGCGTCGCGGGAGGCAGCGCATGACCTTCGCCCGCGCCGATACTTCGATCCTTGGCCGCTGGTGGTGGACGGTCGACCGCTGGACGCTCGCCGCCCTCGCCTGCCTGATCGGCTTCGGCGCCGTGCTCGCCATGGCGGCGACGCCGGCGGTAGCGACGCGAATCGGCCTCGATCCCTTTTTCTTCGCCCGCCGGCAGCTCGGCCTTGTACCGCCGGCGCTGCTGATCATGCTCGCCGTTTCGATGCTGAGCCCGCGCAATGTCCGGCGCGTCGCCCTGGCCGGCTTCGCCATCGCCATGGCGCTGCTGCTGGCGACCTTCGCCATCGGCGTCGAGATCAAGGGAGCACGGCGATGGGTCAATCTTCCCGGCTTTTCGCTCCAGCCTTCGGAATTCATCAAGCCGACCTTCGCCGTCGCCGCCGCCTGGCTGTTCGCCCAGCAGCGCCGGCAGGAAGGCTTTCCCGGCAACGCCATCGCCATCGCCCTCTACGCGGCGGTTCTCGCCCTGCTGCTGTTGCAGCCCGATATCGGCATGGCGGCGGTAGTGAGCGCGGTGTGGTTCAGCCAGTTCTTCCTCGCCGGCCTGCGTATGGCCTGGGTGCTGCTGCTCGGCGGCCTCGGCGGCGTCAGCCTGATCGGCGCGTATTTCGTCTTCCCGCACGTGGCGAGCCGCATCAACCGCTTCCTCGATCCGGCCTCGGGCGACACTTATCAGATCAACACCGCGCTCGACGCGTTCTCGAATGGCGGCCTGCTCGGCCGGGGTCCCGGTGAAGGCTCGGTCAAGCTGGTGCTGCCCGACGCGCATAGCGATTTCGTTTTCGCCGTCGCCGGCGAAGAGCTTGGGCTGATCGCCTGTCTCCTGCTCGTCGGCCTGTTCGCCTTCGTCGTGTTGCGCGGCTTCGCCCGGCTGCTGCAGGAACCGAACCTATTCATCCTCCTCGCCGTCGCCGGGTTGCTCGTCCAATTCGGCCTCCAGGCCCTGATCAACATGAGCTCGACGCTTCACCTGATCCCGACCAAGGGCATGACCCTGCCCTTCGTCAGCTATGGCGGCTCGTCGCTGCTCGCCCTGTCGCTCGGCATGGGCTTCATGCTCGCCCTGTCGCGCAAGCGCTACGGCGCGGGAGAAGACCTATGAGCGCCGCCCCCCTCATCGTCCTGGCGGCCGGCGGCACCGGCGGCCATGTTTTCCCCGCCGAAGCGCTGGCCGGCGTGCTTCAGGCGCGCGGCTACCGTCTAGCGCTGATCACCGACCGGCGCGGCGCCGGATATGGCGGCGTGCTGGGTACGGTCGAAACGCATCGCCTGCCCGTTTCGGGCATGGGCGGCGGCCTTGCGGGACGGCTGCGCGGCGGACTGACGCTCGGCGTCAGCGTGTTCACGGCGCTGCGTCTGCTCGGCCGGCTGGCCCCCGCTGCAGTCGTCGGCTTCGGCGGCTATCCGTCGCTGCCGACGGTTTTCGCCGCCGCGCAACGCGGCGTCCGCACCGCGATCCACGAGCAGAACGCCATCCTCGGCCGCGCCAACCGTTTCCTCGCGCCGCGCGTCGACGCCATTGCCACCTCGTTCGCCGAGACCCGCTTCGCCGGCCCTGCCGGCCAGGGACGCGTGCATCTGACCGGCAATCCGGTGCGCGCGGCCGCCATCGCCGAACGCGCCCGCCCCTACACCCCGCCGGTGCAAGGCGGCCGGCTGCGCGTGCTGGTCACCGGCGGCAGCCAGGGTGCTGCGGTATTCGGCCGGGTCGTGCCGGCGGCGGTCGCTGCACTGCCTCCGGCGTTGCGCCCGCGCCTCGATATCGTCCAGCAATGCCGGCCCGACGATCTGGAATCGGTGCGCGAAGCCTATCGCGCCGCCAGCGTGTGGTGCGAGCTATCCGCCTTTTTCGACGACCTGCCGGCGCGCATCGCCGGGGCCCATCTGGTCATCGCCCGCGCCGGCGCGTCGACCACCGCCGAGCTTGCCGTCATCGGCCGCCCGGCGCTGCTCGTCCCCTATCCGCACGCGACCGACGACCATCAGACGGCGAACGCCCGCGCCTTGGTCTGCGCCGGCGGCGCCTGGCTCGTCCCCAACACCGAATTCACGCCGCCGACGCTTGCCGCGCGGCTTGCCGCCCTGCTCACCGATCCCGAGCCGCTGATTCACGCCGCGACCGCGGCGCGCAGCCTTGGCCGGCCCGACGCCGCCGAGCGCCTGGCCAATCTCGTCGCTGGGCTGGCCCCGGCCGACGACGCCACGCGGGCCAACCGGGAGGCCGCCGAATGAAGGCCCTGCCGCTGACCATCGGCACCATGCATTTCGTCGGCATCGGCGGCATCGGCATGTCGGGCATCGCCGAGATTCTGCACAATCTCGGCTATAAGGTGCAGGGCAGCGACGTGGCTGAAAGCGCCAACGTCAAGCGGCTGGCTGCGCTCGGCATTCCCATCGCCATCGGCCACAAACCGGCCAACCTCGCCAGCGCCGAAGTCGTCGTCATTTCCAGCGCGGTCAAGGCCGACAACCCCGAAGTTCTCGCCGCGCGCGAACGGCTGGTGCCAGTCGTGCGCCGGGCCGAGATGCTGGCCGAGCTGATGCGCCTCAAATGGTCGATCGCGGTCGCCGGCACGCATGGCAAGACGACAACCACCTCGATGGTTGCGGCGATGCTCGACGTCGCCGGCCTCGATCCGACGGTGATCAACGGCGGCATCATCAACGCCTACGGCACCAACGCCCGGCTCGGCGCCGGCGACTGGATGGTAGTCGAGGCCGACGAGAGCGACGGCACCTTCATCAAGCTGCCCGCCACCATCGCCATCGTCACCAATATCGACGCCGAGCATCTCGATTACTGGGGAACCTTCGAGGCCGAGCGTAAGGCGTTCCAGACCTTCGTCGCCAACATCCCGTTCTATGGCTTCGCGGCGCTGTGCCTCGACCATCCCGAAGTACAGGCGTTGATCCCCCAGGTTTCGGACCGCAAGATACTCACCTACGGCATGAGCCCGCAGGCCGACGTGCGGGCGGTCAATGTCCGCCTGTCGGCGAGCGGCGGCCGTTTCGACGCCCAGATCAGCGGGCGCATCGGCATCGCCCAGGTCATTCGCGATCTGCATCTGCCGCTGGTCGGCGCGCATAACGTCCAGAACTCGCTCGCCGCGGTCGCCGTCGCCGTCGAGATGGGCCTGCGCGAGGACGTTATCCGCCGCGCGCTCGCCAGCATCAAGGGCGTGAAGCGGCGCTTCACCCGCACCGGCGAAGCCGCCGGCCTGACCGTGATCGACGATTACGGTCATCATCCGGTCGAGATCGCCGCCGTCCTCAAGGCGGCGCGCAGCGCCACGGCCGGCGGCGTGATCGCCGTCGTCCAACCGCATCGCTACACGCGGCTCAAGAACCTGTTCGAGGAATTCTGCACCTGCTTCAACGACGCCGACGCGGTGATCGTTGCCGACGTTTACCCCGCCGGCGAGACGCCGATCGAAGGCGCCGATCGCGATGCGCTGGTCGCGGGCCTGCGCGCTCACGGCCACCGCAAGGTGACGCCGCTTGCCGATCCCAAGGACCTCGCCACGACCGTGCTCGAACTCGCGCGGCCGGGCGATCTCGTCGTCTGCCTCGGCGCCGGCAGCATCACCAACTGGGCCAACGCGCTGCCGCAGGACCTCGCGCGTCTCGCGGGTCATGCCTCTCAGTCCAGAACCGGAGGGTTCCGATGATGCCCATCCGCCTGTCCGACCACCGGCTGATCGACCGCCTGCCTGCGGTCCGCGGCCGCTATACCGAGAACGCGCCGCTCGCCGGCATTACCTGGTTCCGCGTCGGCGGACCGGCCGAAATCATGTTCCGCCCGGCCGATGTCGACGATCTCGCCGCCTTCCTCGCCGGCAAGCCGAAAGACGTGCCGGTGACGGTGATCGGCGTCGGCTCCAACCTGCTGGTGCGCGATGGCGGCGTGCCCGGCGTCGTTATCCGCCTTGGGCGCACCTTCGCCACCGTTACCCATGACGGGCCGCTGGTCCATGCCGGGGCCGGCGCGCTCGACCTCAACGTCGCCTTCGTCGCGCGCGACGCGGGCATCGCCGGACTTGAGTTCCTGTGCGGCGTGCCGGGCACGATCGGCGGCGGGCTGCGCATGAACGCCGGCGCCTATGGCCGCGAGATGGCACTACATCGCCGCTACCGGGCTCGACTTCGGCTACCGGCATTGTGCGGTGCCCGAGAACTGGATTTTCACCGCCGCCGAGTTGCGCGGCGAGCCGGGCGAGCCGGCCGCCATCCAGCGCCGGATGAGCGAGATCAACAGCGCGCGCGAGGAAAGCCAGCCTTTGCGCACCCGCACCGGCGGCTCGACCTTCGCCAATCCCGACGATCCGCGCACCGAGGGCCGCAAGGCGTGGCAGCTGATCGACGCCGTCGGCGGCCGCGGCCTGGCGGTCGGCGGGGCGAAGGTGTCGGAAAAGCACTGCAACTTCCTGCTTAACACCGGCACGGCGACCGCCGCCGATCTCGAAGCGCTGGGCGAGGAAGCGCGCCGCCGCGTGTTCGAGAAATTCGGCGTCCGCCTGCAATGGGAAATCCGTCGTATCGGCGTTCCCCAGCGAGGTCCCGCATGACCGCAGCCGCGCGGCGCAAAAAGGTTCTGGTGCTGATGGGCGGCGTGTCCAACGAGCGCGAAGTGTCGCTGGTCAGCGGCGCCGCCGTGGTCGCGGCGCTGCGCGAAGCGGGCCACGACACGACCGCGTTCGACGTGACCGCCGATGTCGGCGCACTGGTGCGCGCGCTCCAGGCCGGGCCCGACGTGGTGTTCAACGCCCTGCATGGCCGCTTCGGCGAGGACGGCACGGTCCAGGGCCTGCTCGAACTGATGCACATCCCCTACACGCATTCGGGCGTGCTCGCCTCCGCCCTCGCCATGGACAAGCCGGCGACCAAGCGCGTCGTCGGTACGGCCGGCGTGCGCACCCCCAAGGGGCGCGTTGTGTCATGCGCCGAACTCGCCAAGGCCGATCCCCTACCGCGGCCTTATGTCGTC
>JACQAF010000134.1 GCA_016195145.1 Rhodospirillales bacterium | reverse complement strand
GAATGACCGCCCGGCACCCCGTGGGGCACCGGGCGGTGACGACGGCGCCGCAGCGCGACTCGTCGCGGGTTCAGATCCCCTGGACCTCGCCGACCGGCTGAGCCTGGCCGCTGCGCGGCGGCAGGGCGTTGTTTACCCGTCACCGTCCGGTTCTGCTCTATGAGTCGTTTAGCGAATGGCGCGACGAGGCCCGGCAAATTCTCGACGGCTACGGTTATGTCGTGTTTCCGGCCAATGCGCCCGATGGACGATTCGAAGCCGCCGTGGAATTCCTTGCCTTGCCGCGCGAACGAGCCGATGAGTTTCCGCAGATCGCCGCCGCCTGGTCCGCCGAGATCGAGCGTTGGCGCCGGATGCCGTAGATTATCGGCCGGGGGCAAATCCGATTCGCATTCTTCATGTCATTGCTTCGTTGGCGGAGCGTACCGGCGGCCCGGCCAAGGCCGCGATCGACATGGCCCGCGCGGTTGCCCGGCGCGGCCACGAGGTGTCGATCTACACCACCGATCGCGAGCTGGCGCCGGGGGAGGTTCCGTCCCTGGATGCGTCAGTAATGCGCGACGGGGTGGAGCTGCGTTTCTATCGCCAGCATTTTCCGGCCGTACTGGCCGCGTCGCTGCCGCTGGCCCGTGCCCTCGCCGTGGCGGTGCCGCAGGCCGATGTCGTTCATCTTCATTCGCTTTATCTGTTTCATGACTGGGCAGCGGCGCGGCTGTGCCGCCGGCATGGCGTGCCCTATCTCCTGCGGCCGCACGGCACGCTCGATCCCTATCTCTGGCGGCGGCACCGGTGGCGCAAGGCGGCGCTCGAGGCGCTGTTCCAGAACCGGGCGATCCGCGAGGCGGCGGCGCTTCATTTCACCGCCGAGGAGGAAATGCGCCTCGCCGCCCCGTATTCGCAAGGGGCGCCGGGCGTCGTCGTCTCCAACGGGCTCGAACTCGGCGAATACGCCGTCCTGCCGCCGCCGGGGCGGTTCCGCGACCGCCATCCCGAGATCGGCGACCGGCGGATCGTGCTGTTTCTCGGCCGGATCAATTTCAAGAAGGGGCTCGATCTGCTGGTGCCGGGCTTCGCCCGCGCGCTTCACCGCCACCCCGATCTCCACCTCGTCATCGCCGGGCCCGACGACGGCTTTCGGAAGAACGCCGACGGGTTCGTCGCCCGGGCCGGGGTCGGCGCGCGGGTGACCTTCACCGGCATGCTGACCGGCGAGGCGAAGCTCGCCGCCTTCCGTGACGCCCTGATGTTCGCCCTGCCGTCCTATTCCGAGAATTTCGGCATTGCCGCGGCCGAGGCGATGGCCTGCGGCCTGCCGGTGGCGATCTCGGACAAGGTCAATATCTGGCGCGAGGTGAAGGCGGCCGGGGCCGGGCTGGTCGGCCCGCCGAGCGTCGACGCGGTGGCCGAACAGATCATCCGCCTCGCCGCCGACCCGCCGGCCGCCGCCGCGATGGGCGAGGCCGGCAAGGCGCTGGTTGCCGAAAAATTTGCCTGGGACAAGATTGCGCGCGACCTTGAGCGCGTGTATCGCTCCCTCGCTGCCCGCCATACGCCGAAGACCGCGTGACCATGCTGCCGATTTCGGTCGTCATCCTGACCTTCAATTCCGAAGCGACAATCGCCGCTACGCTGGCCGGCGCGTGGGCGGTGAGCGACGACGTGCATGTCGTCGATTCGTTCTCGACCGACCGTACGATCGAGCTTGCCCGCGCCGCCGGGGCGCAGGTCGTCCAGCACCCGTTCGAGAATTACGGGATGCAGCGCAACTGGGCGATCGACACCCTGCCGTTCAAATACGACTGGCAGCTTCATCTCGACGCCGACGAGCGGCCGAGCGACGCGCTGGTCGCCGAACTGCGCGCCCTGATGGCGGCCGGGCCGGCGGCCGACATCGCCGGCTATTACATTCCGCGTCTCGTCCATTTTCACGGCCGGCCGCTGCGCCACGGCGGGATGTGGCCGATCTATCATCTGCGCCTGTTCCGGCGCGGGCGCGGGCGGTGCGAGACGCGCAAATACGACCAGCATTTTCTCGCCGACGGACGGACCGAAAAACTCGTCGCGCCGATGATCGACGATATCCGGCTGTCCCTTGGCGAATGGACGCAGCGCCACAACCGCTGGGCCGACGCCGAGGTCGATGAGCTGCTCAACCCCGCGCCGGCGAACGGTTCCGCCCGCCCGGGCGATCCCGTCGCCGGCAAGCGCGCCCAGCGCGGCTTCTATTATCGCCAACCGCTGTTCCTGCGCGCCTTCCTGCTTTTCCTCTATCGCTATATCTGGAAGCGCGGCTTTCTCGACGGCAGGGAAGGCCTGATCTTCTATGTCCTGCAAACCTTGTGGTTCCGCTTCCTGATCGACGCCAAGCTGTACGAGCGGCGCAAGGCGCTGGCCAGGGACGGCAAATGAACGCCGCGTGTCTGCTCTGCGGCGGGGCGACCGAGCAGGTCCTCGGCGGCGTGCGCGACAACCGCTTCGGTTCGCCCGGCGAGTGGGAAATCCGCCGTTGCAGGGCGTGCGGCCTTGAGCAGACCGCGCCGCTGCCGCGCGCCGACGAGCTCAAATCGCTTTATGCCGCGCACTACAACTATGCCGGCTATCACGCGGGCGGCGAGCGCGGCACGGCTTATACCGGCTGGCGCGAGAGGTTCCTGATGTCGCCTTTCTACCGCATCATGCTCCGTCTCGACGGCGACATCTCGTTCCATGGCGAGCGCGGTTCCGGCTGCCTCCTCGACATCGGCTGCAACGAGGGACGCGGCCTCGCGCTTTATCGCCGCAACGGCTTTGCGGTCGAGGGGCTGGAGCTCAACCCCGCCGCGGCGAAGGCGGCGCGCGCGCGCGGTTTCGCCGTGCATGAAACCGATATCGCCGATTTCCGGCCGGCGGCGCCGTTCGACCGCGCCGTGCTGGCGAACGTGCTCGAGCACGCGCTTGATCCGCGCGCCATGCTCGGCCACGTCCATCGCATCCTCGCCCCCGGCGGCGAGGTGTGGATCAGCCTGCCCAACGCCGAAAGCTGGCTGCGCCGCGTGTTCGGGCGCGTCTGGATCAACTGGCACGTGCCGTTCCACATCACCCATTTCACCGCCGCCCGCCTCGGCCGGCTGCTCGCCGAAACCGGCTTCGCGCCGGTGTCGGTAAAACAGGCGACGCCGGCCTTGTGGGTGGCGCAATCGGTCATCGCCTGGCTGTTCGACGGCCGGGCCGACGAGCCGCGCAAGCTGCGCTCGCCGCTCTGGGTCGCCGGCCTGATGCTGGTTGCGCGCGGCCTCTGCTTTCCCCTGTTGTGGCTCGGCAACCGCCTCGGCCGCGGCGACTGTCTCATCGTCAAGGCGCGACGCGCATGAAAATCCTCGTTCACGACTATGCCGGCCATCCTTTTCAGGTGCAGCTATCGCGCCATCTGGCGCGGCGCGGGCACGAGGTGCTGCACGTCTTCTCGACCTTTTTCCAGACGCCGCGCGGGTCCCTCGCCCGCCAGCCGGACGACCCGCCAGGCTTCGCGGTGCGCGGCCTCGATATCGGCGCGCCGTTCGAGAAGTACAATTTTTTCAAGCGCGTCTTCCAGGAGCGCGCTTATGGCCGCCGGCTCGCCGAAACCATCGCCGGCTTCCGCCCCGATGTCGTCCTGTCGGCCAACACGCCGCTCGACGCCCAGGCGGCGGCGCTGAAGGCTGCCCGCGTTGCCGGCGCCGGCTTCGTCTTCTGGATCCAGGACCTTTACAGCGTCGCCATCTACCGCATCCTGCGCCAGCGCCTGCCGGTGATCGGCGGCCCGATCGGCCGGCGCTATATGGCGCTCGAAAAGCGCCTGGTGCGGCGCAGCGATCACGTGGTGGCGATCACCGACGATTTCGCGCCGATCCTCGGCGAATGGGGGGTGGCGGCCGGGCGGCTGACGGTGATCGAGAACTGGGCCCCGCTCGACGAGCTGCCGGCCCGTCCGCGCGACAACGCCTGGGCGGCCGAGCACGGCCTCGCCGGCAAGCTGGTGTTCATGTATTCGGGCACGCTCGGCCTCAAGCACAATCCCGATCTCATGCTCCAGCTCGCCCACCGCTATCAGAGCCGGCCCGAAGTCCGCATCGTGGTGATCTCCGAGGGGTTGGGCGCCGACTGGCTGCGCGAACGGGCGCAGGGGCTGGAGAATTTCCAGCTTCTTCCCTTCCAGCCCTTTGCCCGCATGCCCGAGGTGATCGCCAGCGGCGATATCCTGATGGCGGTGCTGGAGCCCGAGGCGGGGGTGTTCTCGGTCCCGTCCAAGGTGCTGACCTATTTCTGCGCCGGTCGGCCGCTGCTGACCGCCATTCCGGCGGAAAACCTCGCGGCGCGGATCATCGGGCGCATCCGCGCCGGGCTGGTCGCGCCGCCGGGCGACGGGCCGGCCTTCCTCGCCGCCGCCGACCGCCTGGTTAACGACGCCGCTTTGCGCGCCGAACTCGGCAAGAACGCGCTGGACTATGCCCGCAAGACCTTCGATATTGACGCCATCGGAACCCGGTTTGAAGGCATTCTTGCCCGCGTGGCAAAGGGTTAACGGCGCTCGCGGAATGATCGGATAGCCAGCGGCGTTATCGGCCCTGCCGGCATGGCGGGCGGTGGCGCGAACGCGCCGGGACGACGCCCCGGGTCACAATTTTCAGGTTGCGGGAAGGACGGACAGGTATGAGCGGTTTGGACAAGAATTTGCCGGTGCTGGTGACCGGCGGCGGCGGGTTTATCGGCGGCTGGCTGGTCGGCGAATTGCTGCGCATGGGCCACGGCAAGGTGCGCTCGGTCGACATGAAGCCGCAATCGGAATGGTATCAGGTCCATGACCGGGCCGAAAACATGGTGCTCGACCTGCGCGGGCTCGACGCCTGCCGCCAGGCGGCGCGCGGCCAAGCCTATATCTTCAATCTCGCCGCCGACATGGGCGGCATGGGCTTCATCGAGACGCACAAGGCCGAGTGCATGCTCTCGGTCCTGATCAACACCCACATGCTGATGGGCGCGCGCGAATTCGGGGCGAAGCGTTTCTTCTTCTCGTCCTCGGCTTGCGTCTACGCCGCCGATAAGCAGACCTCGGCCGACGTCACCGCGCTCAAGGAAGCCGACGCCTATCCCGCCATGCCCGAAGACGGCTATGGCTGGGAGAAGCTGTTCTCCGAACGCATGTGCCGGCATTTCCGCGAGGATTTCGGCCTGATCGCCCGCATGGCGCGTTATCACAACGTCTACGGCCCGCACGGCACGTGGGATGGCGGGCGCGAGAAGGCGCAGGCGGCGATCTGCCGCAAGGTCATCGAGGCCAAGCAGTCGGGCAAGCACGAGATCGAGATCTGGGGCGACGGCGAGCAGACGCGCAGCTTCATGTATATCGACGATTGCCTCAAGGGCACGCTCGCGATCATGGAAAGCGAGATCATCGACCCGATCAATCTCGGCTCGGCGCAGCTCGTCTCGATCAACCAGTTGGTCGACATCGTCGAGAGCATCGCCGGCCTCAAGCTCAAGCGGCGCTACAAGCTGGATGCACCCAAGGGCGTGCGCGGCCGCAATTCGGACAACACGCTGATCAAGAAGTTGCTCGGCTGGGAGCCGGATATCTGCCTCGAGGTCGGGCTCGAGAAAACCTATCGCTGGATCCACGACCAGATGGTCAGCGCCAGGACGGGCGCCAAGGCCGTCGGCGCGCGCTGACGGCCGGGGGCGGCAGATCATGGGGCGCATCGATCTCGGGCGGTTTTTCGCCGCCGAATTCGCCGAGCATGCCGATGTCGTCGCGGCGACGCGCGCCGCGCTCGCCGCCGAATTCGCCAAGCTGGTGCGGGTGTGCGTCGAATCGCTTTCCGGCGGCGGCAAGCTCCTGTTCTTCGGCAATGGCGGCAGCGCCGCCGACGCCCAGCATCTGGCGACCGAGCTGACCGTTCGCTACATCAAGAACCGCAAGGCGATCGCCGCCATCGCGCTGACCACCGATTCCTCGGCCCTGACCGCGATCGGCAACGATCTCGGCTTCGATCTCCTTTTCGCCCGCCAGGTCGAGGCGCTGGGCAAGGCGGGGGACGTGGCCATCGGCATCACCACTTCGGGCGTGTCGCCCAATGTGCTGCGCGCGCTGGAGCAGGCGAAGAAGATGGGCATCGTCGCCGCGTCGCTCACCGGCAAGGGTGGCGGCGAAGTGAAGAAGCTTGCCGATCCGTGCCTGATTGTCCCGTCATCGACCACGGCGCGCATCCAGGAAATGCACATCATGCTCGGCCAGATGCTGTGCGGCGCGATCGAGCGCGAGCTCGGCCTCGCCGAATGAGGGGACGGCGCCGATGACCGACAACGCCGATCTCGTCCAGCTCGTCGAGCGCCTCAAGGGCGTGCGCGTGCTGTGCGTCGGCGACGCGATGCTCGACCGCTTCGTCTACGGCCATGTCGATCGCATCTCGCCCGAGGCGCCGATCCCGGTCCTGCGCATCGAGCGCGAGATCGCCATGCTCGGCGGGGCGGGCAATGTGGTGCGCAACCTCGTCGGCCTCGGCGCGGCGGTGGAATTCGTCTCGGTGGTCGGCAAGGACCCGGCGGGCCACGAGATCACCGGCCTGGTCGGGCAACTGGACGATGTCGAGCCGCATCTGCTGGTCGATAACGGCCGCCAGACGACGATCAAGGTCCGCTATGTCGCCGGCAGCCAGCAATTGCTGCGCGCCGACCAGGAAAGCGTCGCCGAGGTCGGCAAGTCGACCGAGGACGATATCGTGCGCACCGCCGCCGCCGCCATCGCCGATTGCCAGGTCGTCATCCTGTCGGACTACGCCAAGGGAACGCTGACCGCCGACGGCATCAAGGCGATGATCGCCGCGGCGCGGGCGAAAAAGAAGATCGTCGTCGTCGATCCCAAGGGGCAGGATTATTCCCGTTATCGCGGCGCATCGCTGCTCACCCCCAACCGGCGCGAGCTGGCCGAGGCGTCGGGCCTGCCGACCGATACGGCCGAGCAGATCGAGAAGGCGGCGAAAAAACTGATCAAGGCGCTCGGTGTCGAGGCGATCCTGTGCACGCGCGGGCCGGACGGCATGAGCCTTATCCCGGCCAAGGGCGCGGCGAAGCATCTCGCCGCGCTGGCGCGCGAGGTGTTCGATGTCTCCGGGGCCGGCGACACGGTGATCGCGACGATCGGCGCGGCCCTTGCCGCCGGCCTGTCGACGTTCGACGCGGCGCGCCTCGCTACCGTCGCTGCCGGCATCGTGGTCGGCAAGATCGGCACCGCTGTCGCCTATGCCGACGATCTGGTGCGCGAGCTGCGCCACGAAGACCTGGCGACCGGCGAGAACAAGATCGTCACCCTCGCCCAGGCGGCGGACCAGGTGGCGCGCTGGCGGCGCCAGCGCCTGCGCATCGGCTTCACCAACGGCTGTTTCGATCTGATCCATCCCGGCCACGTCTCGCTGATGAAGCAGGCCAAGGCGGCGTGCGATCGCCTGGTCGTCGGCATCAACAGCGATGCCTCGGTGCGCCGGCTCAAGGGCGACGGGCGGCCGGTGCAGAACGAAGCGGCGCGCGCCGCGGTTCTCGCCTCGCTCACCGGGGTCGATCTGGTGGTGATTTTCGCCGAGGATACGCCGCGCGCCCTGATCGAGGGGTTGCGGCCCGACGTGCTGGTCAAGGGCGCCGATTACAAGCTCGACGAGGTCGTCGGCGCGGACATGGTTCGCGGCTGGGGCGGGCGCGTCGTGCTGGCGACGCTGGCCCCCGGCCATAGCACGACGGCGACGATCAAGAAAATGGCGCGCTGAGCGGCGCGCCGTGCTCGCCGCCCATATCGTCTATTTCCTCGCCTGGCTTAGCTTCGCGCTCGGCCATTCGATCCTCGCCGCGACGGGCGTCAAGGCGCGGCTCGTGCCGTTGTTCGGGGCCGGGTATCGGCTGGCCTATAATCTTTTCGCGGCGGCGCATATCGCGCTGGTCTGGGGCATCGGCCGGACGATGCTGGCCGGGGCGCCCGCTTTCGCGCGCCCGGACTGGCTGAAATTCCTGATGCCGGCGATGGCCGCCGTGGGCGCCGCGGCGCTGCTCGGCGGGCTTGCGGGCTACGATCTCGGCCGCTTCGGCGGCCTTGCGCAGCTGCGCGCGGCGCGGGCTGGCGCGCCGCTTGACGAGGACGGGCCCTTGCATATCGGCGGGCTCAATCGCTGGGTCCGCCATCCGCTCTATGCCGGCGGGTTTCTCGTGCTGTGGGGGCTGGCGAGCGATCCTTTGGGCCTCGCCACGGCGCTGTGGGGCTCGCTCTATCTCGTCATCGGCGCGCGGTTCGAGGAGCGCAAGCTGTTGCGCCTCTATGGCCAGGCCTATGCTGATTATCGCGCCCGGGTTCCGGCCTTCGTGCCGTGGCGCGGGCGCGCGGTCTAGCGGGATCGAGCGTCAGATATCGAAGCAGCGGACGAAGGCGCCGGTATATTCGCTCCAGCAATGATCGGCGACCAGGCGCGCGGTCGGGCGGCGCAGAAGCTCGCGCAGCGCATTCTGGATTTCGGCCCGCCGCCGGTCGACCTCGTTCTTGACGCATTCGCGATGGGCGCTGGTCCCGGCGGCGAAGCCCTGCGTGACGCAGGTTTTGGCGTCCGCCTCGCGCTGGCGGGCGACCAGAACGTCGATCTGCTGCACGGCGGCCTGGCCGGGGGTGGCGGGCGGGCGCGGCCCCGCGGCGCATGCGCCGACGAGAAAAACCGCCGCGAGTAGAATGACTTGCTTGCCCATTCGCCGCCTCCGACATACGGCCAAACGTTCAGTCTGACACGATCCGCTTTGGCGAGGCAAGCGAACCGGTCCGGCGGCGATAACGGCGTCAACGGAGAATGGCGCGCCCGGCGAGACTCGAACTCACGACCTTCAGCTCCGGAGGCTGACGCTCTATCCAACTGAGCTACGGGCGCAGCGTTGGCAGGGCCGCAATCGCGGCGGCGGGAACGTAACCCAATCCGGGGGGCGGCGCAAATGCCGGGATAGGGATTCCGCCAGGGGCGGTTTTCAGGGGGTTTTGCCGCCGGCCACGGCGGGTGGGCGGGCGCGGTCGGCCCCCGAGGGCAGCGGCCGGGCGGGGTCGCTCTCGCGGCTCAGGACCCAGTCGGCGACGTCGCCGCGCACCGCCCCGGCGTCGAGATCGCGCAGCAGCATGTGATAGCCGTTGGCGTAGATCGCCACCCGTCGCCGTGCGGTCGGGGCGGGCGGCAGGCGTTCGAGCAGCAGGGCGCTCGGCGTGTCGGGGATCAGGTCGTCGCGCGCTCCGATCAGGATCAGCGCCGGCCGGGCAAAGCGCGGAGCGGCGGCGAGCGCGTCGTCCATCAGATCGACCAGCCCCTTGACCGCGTCGATCCGCGTTTCCTTGATCACCAGCGGATCGCGGGCCAGCGCGCGCAGCATCTCGATATTGTCCGACGGGCGGATGCCGGTCGGCGGCGGCCGGCCGGCGAGCCACGGCACGGTGTGCGAAAACACCCACAACCCGACCCGCGCGAAAACATCGAGCGTCTCGCGCCCGCGCACCGCCGGGGCGGCGAGGATGAAGCCGGCGGCCTCGGGCATGCGGCCCTCGGTCCCGGCGACCAGCAGCACCGCGCCGCCCATGCTTTCGCCGAACAGGAATAGCGGCACGTTGGGATGGCGGCGGGCGATGAGGGCGGCGGCCGCCTCGGCGTCGGCGACCAGGGTCGCCGTGCCCGGCCACAGCCCGCGTCGGGGCGCTGCACCGAAGCCGCGCTGGTCGTAGGCATAGGTGGCGATGCCGCGTTTCGCCCACTCGGCGGCGGGCTCGGCGATGGCGTTGGAATAGTCGTTGAAGCCGTGCAGGGCGAGGATGACGGCGCGCGGCTCGCCCTCGGGCAGCCAGCGGCGCAACGGCAACTCGGCCGCGTCGGCGGCGACGATGCGATCGGCTTCGAGGCGCGGCGCGGCGACCGGCGGGCCCATCGGCGCGACCGTCGGCATGCAGGCGGCGACGCCGAGAACCGCCAGCGCGAGGATCGCGCCGCGAAGGAGCCGCGGGATCATCGGCGGGCGGCGGCCTCGCTCTTCGCGGCGGCGGGGGCGCGGGTCAGTTCGAGGAAGATATCCTCGAGATCGCTTTCCTCGGTGCTGAGGTCGACGATGCCGATGCCCGCATCGCGCGTGACCGCGAGCAGATCGCCCACCCGCGTGCGGCTCGGCCGGTAGCGGAAGACGAGCAGGCGCGGCTGCGGCAGCGACACCTCGCAGCCGTCGAGGGCCGGCGGCACCTCGGCAAGGTCGCGATCGATGGTGACGCGCAGTTCCTTGCGGTCGAGCCGCGCGACCAGCGCCGCCGTGGTGTCGCAGGCGATCAGTCGGCCGTGATTGATGATCGCGATCCGGTCGCAAAGCTGTTCGACCTCGGGCAGATAATGGGTGGTCAGCAGCACGGTGGTGCCGCGTGCGTTCAGCTCGCGCACATAGGCCCACAGCATCTGCCGCAGCTCGACATCGACGCCGGCGGTCGGCTCGTCGAGCACCAGCACCGGCGGGCTGTGGACCATCGCCTTGGCGACCAGAAGCCGCCGACGCATGCCGCCCGACAGCGTGCGGGCATAAGAGTCGGCGCGGTCGGCGAGGCCGACGGCGGCGAGAATCTCGTCGGTGCGCCGCTCGGCCTTGGGCACGCCGTAAAGCCCGGCCTGCACGTCGAGCAGCTCGCGCGGGGTGAAAAAGGGATCGATGTTCAGTTCCTGCGGCACGATGCCGATCGCGCCCCGCGCCCCGCGCGAATCGCCGTCGATGTCGAGATCCCAGATGCGCGCCGTGCCCGAGGTCTTGTTGACCAGACCGGCGAGAATGTTGATCAGCGTCGATTTGCCGGCGCCATTGGGGCCGAGCAGGCCGAACAGCTCGCCCCGGCGCACGGTCAGGTCGACCTGGTCGAGCGCGCGCTTGGCCGCGCTCTTGCCGGCGGCGGCATAGACCTTGGTCAGGCCGGCGATCTCGATCGCGTAGCGCGGCGCGGCGTCGGGCCGCGCATCCGGAGTTGGGGCGGGTTGCGTGGTGTCCATGTCTATGCGGTCTCTGGGGCGGGGCGTTGCATCCCGCCCGCCAATCGGTATCATCGCCGGCTTGCACCGGTCAATGCCGGGGCCGGAATATTGGGAACGTTCAAGGGTATCACACCATGGCCGATTCGACACCGCAACCCGTCCCGGCGGCGCCGGCGCCGCCCGAAACGATCACGGTCGACACCCCGACCGTCGGCTGCGACGGCGGCGGCGCGCTCGGTCACCCGCTGGTTTATCTCAATCTCGGCGCGGGCGGAACGGTCGACTGCCCGTATTGCGACCGGCGCTTCGTCCTGCGCAAAGGGGCGAGGCCCAGCGGCCATTGACGCCCCGCCGCCGCGACGACGCCGGAAAGGGTGCGGGCGGCGGCCGAATCGGCTAAACCTGAGGGCGTCATGAGCCCCAAAGCCGCCGCCAAGACCAAGAAAAAGCCCGCCGCGACGAAACCGGCGCCCGCCAAGGCGTCGCCGGCCAAGCCCGGGGCGTCCAATCCGCGGCATGTTTACCTGATCGACGGCTCGGTCGTCATCTTCCGGGCGTTCTATGCGATCAAGCCGGGGCGCGACGGCGCGGTGATG
>JACQAF010000042.1 GCA_016195145.1 Rhodospirillales bacterium | reverse complement strand
GCCGGCGGCGTGCTGCCGATGTGCCAGGACACCGGCACCGCGATCGTCATGGGCAAGAAAGGCCAGCAGGTCTGGACCGGCGCCGACGACGCGACCGCCATCGCGCGCGGCATCCATCGCACCTTCACCGAATCCAACCTGCGCTATAGCCAGGTTGCCCCGCTCGACATGTTCAAGGAAAGTAACACGGGCGACAACCTGCCGGCGCAGATCGAGCTCTACGCCACCGACGGCGACGAATACGATTTCCTCTTCGTCGCCAAGGGCGGCGGCTCGGCCAATAAGAGCTTCCTGTTCCAGGAATCGCCGTCGCGCCTCCATCCCGACGGCCTGGTCAAATGGCTCGACGAGAAGATCAAGACGCTCGGCACCGCCGCCTGCCCGCCCTATCACCTCGCCATCGTCGTCGGCGGCACTTCGGCCGAGTTCACGCTCAAGACCCTGAAGCTCGCCACCTGCCATTACCTCGACGCGCTGCCGACGCAAGGCAACAAGCACGGCCAGGCGTTCCGCGATCGCGAGATGGAAGAGAAAGTCCACAAGCTGACCCAGATGAACGGCATCGGCGCGCAATTCGGCGGCAAGTATTTCTGCCACGACGTGCGCGTCATCCGCCTGCCGCGCCACGGCGCCTCGCTGCCCATCGCCATCGGCGTGTCGTGCGCCGCCGACCGGCAGGCGCGCGGCCGGATCACCCGCGACGGCGTGTTCCTCGAACAGCTGGAGACCAACCCGGCGCAATATCTGCCCGATATCGACCCGGGCAAGCTGTCGGGCGAAGAGGTGAAGATCGATCTCGACCGGCCGATGGACGAGATCCGCCGCGCCCTGTCGCGCTATCCGGTGACGACGCGGGTCATGCTCTCCGGGCCGATGATCGTCGCCCGCGATTCGGCGCACGCCAAGCTCAAGGCCCTGCTCGACAAGGGCGAAAAGCTTCCCGACTATTTCCGCAACCATTGCGTTTACTACGCCGGGCCGGCGAAACGCCCCGAAGGCTACGCCTCGGGCGCTTTCGGGCCGACGACGGCGGGGCGCATGTATTCCTTCGTCGACCAGTTCCAGGCCGCCGGCGGCAGCTATGTGATGGTCGCCAAGGGCAACCGCTCGCGCGTCGTCGCCGAGGCGTGCAAGAAACACGGCGGGTTTTATCTGTGCTCGATCGGCGGCGAGGGCGCGGTGCTGGCCGAGAAATGCATCAAGAAGGTCGAGTGCATCGCCTATCCCGAGCTCGGCATGGAAGCGATCTGGAAGATCGATGTCGTCGATTTCCCCGCCTTCATCGTCGTCGACGACAAGGGCAATGATTTCTTCGCCAAATGGTCGGGATGACGGTCTTACCCTCCTGACACGATGCTGTCAGGAGGGTTTCGCTATACCCCTCGTCTCGGACCGTATCTCGAATGGAGGGGACCATGACGCTGGGCGCTATGCATCATCTCGAACTCACCGTGACCGACATGGCGCGGTCGGTGAAATTCTACGACGCCGTGCTCGATTTCCTCGGCTACCGGAAGATCGAGGAGAAGCCCGAACTCGTCGGCTGGGCCGGCAAGGCGGGGGCGTTGTTTATTGCTCCGGCCAACCCGAAATCAGCCAACAAGGCGCATGACCGCTATTCGCCGGGGCTGCACCATTTCGCCTGGGCCGCCGAGTCGCGCGCCGAGGTCGACCGCCTGCACGGGGTTCTCAAGGGCTTCGGGGCGCGGATTCTCGACGCTCCGGCCGAGTATGATTACATGCCGGGCTATTATGCTGTATTCTTCGCCGACCCGGATGGGATGAAACTCGAACTCGTCCATACGCCGGGCTGGCCGCCGAAGGATTCTGCGTGACGGAAAACAACGATTTCGTCTCCCACGTCCTCGATCTGCTGTCGCCGCTGAGCGGCGTGACGGCGCGCAAGATGTTCGGCGGCCATGGCATCTACCGCGACGGGGTGATGTTCGCCCTGATCGCCGACGACGTGCTTTATTTCAAGGTCGACGACCGCAACCGCTGGGTTTTCGAGCGCGCGGGCACCAAACCGTTTGTCTATAACGGCAAGGTCAAGCCGGTCGAGATGTCGTACTGGGAAACGCCGGCCGACGCGCTCGACGATTCGGCGGCAATGGTCGATCTGGCGCGCGACGCGCTCGATGTCGCCCTGCGCGCCAAAAAGACCAAGACCAAGCCAGCAACCAAGACGGCCGCCAAACCGGCGGCCAGGACAACGGCCAGGATGGCCCCCAAGGCGGCGAAACCAGCCGCCGGGAAACGCCGGCCCGCGCCCCGCTAAGCGCTGGCGATTTGCGGATCGCATCCCGCATTACCGATATTTAATCCACCAGACAGCTTGGCGAAACCGCGGTTCCTGTATTCCTTGGGTCGAGGCTGCGGCGCTCAGGCCTATCGGGCCTGTGTCCCGCCGAACCCATTCAGGCCCAGAGGAATAAGGAGTTTGATCATGTTTGAGGCAATCTACGATATGCGGCCCACACCCCCGGCCGCTGCGGCGCGGACCGGCGCGCGGCGCGGGCCGATCGCGGCGCTCGCTGCCCTCGGCGCGTTCGCCGTCCTGTTCGCCCCGCCAGCCGCCGAGGCGCGCTCCGGCCCCGAGGGATTTTCGGTCCTGGTCGCCAAGGTGAGCCCGGCGGTGGTCAATGTCTCGACGACGCAAAAATTCGAAACCGTCGCCGAGACGATGCCGCCCCAATTCGCCTTTCCGCCCGGATCGCCGTTCGAGGAGTTTTCCCGCCGCTTCTTCCAGACGCCCGGCGAGGGCGATAGCAACGGCGACCATGACGGCACGCCCCGCCGGGCGACGGCGCTCGGCTCGGGCTTCATCATCGACCCGGCCGGCTATGTGGTGACTAACAACCATGTCATCGGCCAGGCGGAAAAGATCACCGTCACCCTGCAGGGCGGCGACAAATTCGACGCCGCGCTGATCGGGCGCGACGCGAAAACCGATCTCGCGCTGCTCAAGATCAAATCCGACAAGCCGCTGCCCTTCGTCTCGTTCGGCGATTCCGCCCAAGCGCAGGTCGGCGATTGGGTGATCGCCGTCGGCAATCCGTTCGGCCTCGGCGGCACGGTCACCGCCGGCATCATCTCGGCGCGCGGCCGCGACATCCAGTCCGGACCGTTCGACGATTTCCTGCAGATCGACGCGCCGATCAACCGCGGCAATTCCGGCGGGCCGACCTTCAATACCGACGGCCAGGTGATCGGCATCAATTCGGCCATCTACTCGCCCAATGGCGGCAGCGTCGGCATCGGCTTCGCCATCCCCGCGTCGCTCGCCAAGCCGATCGTCGAGCAGCTGCGCACCCATGGCAGCATCGATCGCGGCTGGCTCGGCGTGCAGATCCAGCCGGTGACCGACGAGATCGCCAACGGCCTCGGCCTCGCCAAGGCCCAGGGCGCGCTGGTCAGTTCGATCCGCGACGACGGCCCGGCGGCCAAATCCGGCCTCGAGCAGGGCGACGTCATCGTCGCCGTCAACGGCGAAACGGTGACGCAGTTCAAGGACCTGCCGCGCCTGATCGCCGCCATCAAGGCCGGCGAGAAGGTCAGGCTGGCCGTGTGGCGCGGCGGGGCGGAAACGACGGTCAACGTCGTCATCGGCAAGATGCCGCAGGACGAAATGGCCGCCGCCGAATCCGACTCGCCCGACGGCCAT
>JACQAF010000155.1 GCA_016195145.1 Rhodospirillales bacterium | reverse complement strand
AAGCTCGAGGTAGCTTTCCTTCGTATACGACGATCCCTTCATCATCTGTCCGAGCGCGCCGCCGGTCTTTTTGATCACCGGCATGGGGTTGGCGATGATGAAGGCGCCCATCGCCGCGCCGCCGATGATCACCAGCTCGAACGGTTGGTACAGAACGGCGAGCTTGCCGCCCATCGCCATATAGCCGCCGATCACGCAGCCAAGAACTATGACCGAACCGACGATAAACAGCATTGGGCAATACCCTTGGCCCCACGGGCGCGCTGCGGGAAAGATGCCCTCAAAGATGCCGGGACAAGGTTAATAAGCCGTTTACCGGCGGCCCTTCGGCCAAAGATATCGGGAAGGCCTTAGGGGCCGTTGCTGCCCGTATTGCCGAGCTGGCGGACGACAAAGCCTGCCGCTTCAAGCCGGCCGACGATATCCCCGAGATGGGACGTATTGCGGGTTTCGACGACGACATCGAGATCGGCCCGCATGACCGGGACGTCCTGGAACAAACGCTGGTGGTAAATTTCAATGATATTGCCACCGGCGGCGGCGATGGCGCCGGCAACCCGCGCCAGCATGCCGGGCGCATCGGTGATCTCGATCCGCAGGCGCGCGATGCGGCCGTCGCTGGCCAGCCCGCGCATCAGGATCGAGGCCAGGACGCGCGCATCGATATTGCCGCCGCTGATGACCAGGCCGATCCGTTTGCCGGCGAACCGCGCCGGATCGGCGAGCAGGGCGGCGAGGGGGGCTGCGCCGGCGCCTTCGACGACCAACTTCTCCTCCGTGATCAGAAGATTGACCGCGCGCTCCAGCAGGGGTTCGGGCACCAGGATGACGTCTTCGACCAGTTCGGCGATGATGCGGCTGGTCAGCTCGCCGGGTTGCTTAACGGCGATGCCTTCAGCCAGAGTCGATCCGCCGATCGGCGCTTCGGAATTGCCGGCGAGCTTGCGCGCCATTGTCGGGTAGAGGGCTGCCTGCACGCCCAAAATACGGATCGCCGGATTGAGCGCCTTGATCGCGGTGGCGATGCCGGCGATCAAGCCGCCGCCGCCGATCGGCACGACGACGACCTCAAGCGTCGGTGCGGCGGTAAGAAGCTCAAGGCCGATCGTTCCCTGGCCGGCGACGATCAGGGGATCGTCATAGGGATGAATGAAGGTGAGGCCGTCGCGCCGTTCGAGATCATGTGCAAAGGCGGCGGCGTCGCTGAGACTGTCGCCTTCGAGACGGACTTGGGCGCCGAGCGCCGTCGTCCGCTCGATTTTCGTGAACGGGGTCGATTTCGGCATAACGATGGTGGCGGGGATATTGAGCCGTCGGCAGTGAAACGCGACGCCCTGCGCGTGGTTGCCGGCCGACATGGCGATGACGCCCCGCCGGCGCGCCTCGGCGCCGAGGTTGAGAAGTTTGATCAGCGCGCCGCGCGTCTTGAACGAGCCGGTATGCTGGAGGCTTTCCAGCTTGAGCGAAATTTCCGCGTCGAGGATCCGCGACAGCCGACCGGCGGCCACGGTCGGCGTGGCGACGATGGCTCCATCGAGCAGGCTCGCCGCTTTGCGGATATCGTCGAGCGAAACATTCATCGATTGGGCCTCGTCATCGCTCCATTATTGCGGTGTGAGAACCAGGACGTCAGCCGTCTTCGCCAATTCTGCCTTGTCGCCAGAAATCGCGAAAAACCGCCCGGCCGCCCATTCAGCCGCGAGATCGCCCCAATGGCGCGAAAGCGGATTTCCGGATTGACCGGGAACCACCATGAATTGCGAGGCGTCGAGATTGCTGAGATCGTAAATCGCCTGATAGCCGGCTCCATGGACATGGAGAAAAGGCTGAGCCTTGTCCGACAGCCGGGTGGCGCCGCGATTGACGGTATAATAGTCGCCATCGGTCGGGATGCGGAAACCCACAATGTCGCGAACGATCGGAATACGCGACAGCAAAGGATGGCGAAACGCGGCGTAATGCACGGAGCCCCATTGCCACCGCTCGATATCGGAGCCGAGTTGGCCAGCTAGCGTCGCCATCGCTCGCGCTAGCGCCGTTGCCGCCAGATCGGCGCATGTTTCGCGCGCCTGCCTCGCCGGGTCGTCGCAAAACGGCGAGTTGTCATAGAATGCGGCGCGGATCATCTGCGGTCGATCGCGCACCAGATCGTCGCCATCCGGGCCGAGGGCATGCCTAATCAGCGCGACGATCATTTCGCGCATCCAGGCATTGAAGATCAACGGCTCCGGGCGACCGCGCAGAATCGAGCCGTCCCAGCGGCGCAGCAGGTCAAGCGCACGGCGGCTAAGATCGTCACGCGGCGCGACGGCAGGTGCGGCGGATAGTATTTCGCGGGCGAAGCGCGAGACGCTGTCGCGGTCAATCGCCATCGTGCTTGCGATGTCATGTTTTGGCGTGTCGGCAATCAGTTCGGCAATACGCTCGGCACGGTAGGGAGCGTCGAAATCGCGGCCGATAAACACCGCCGGATTGGCAGGTGCAATACGATTATTGGCGTTGGCGATCCAGCCGGCGGCGGGGTTAAAGGCGTGCGGCAGGTCGGCGAAGGGCACGAAGCCGACCCAGTCCGACGCGCCGGTCCAGCCGGGCTGCGGTAGCCAGCCATCGCCCGATTTGCGCTGCGGCACCAAGGCCGGGCTATACGACCCGATATTACCGTCGATATCGGCGTAAACGATGTTCTGCATCGGGGCTTGCCAGTCCGACAGTGCGGCGACGAACTCGCCCCAGCTGTTGGCGCGGTTGATAGCGAACAGCGCGTCCGGCGTGCGGTCGGCTCCCGACAGCCCTGGCCAGGCGAGCGCAAGCACATGGTCTTTGGCCGCTATTGTGCCGGCGGCACGATTGACATCGGACAATACGACGCCGTGGCGGCTCTGCCGGGCGACAAACGTCTCGTCCGGTTCGCCACGCACCTTGATTGTCTCGGTCCGTGTCGTAAATGCAGCCGACCCATCGGGGGTGAGGTAGAAGTTCGGGTCGGTCGGGTCGAGGCGCTCGATGAACAGGTCGCTGGTGTCGCCATTGGTCGTCGTAAGCCCCCAGGCGATACGGCGATTATGGCCGAGAACCACCGCCGGAACGCCGGGCGCCGTCGCGCCAGCTAGCGTGAGACCGGGAGCCTCAAGGCGCACGAGATACCACTGGCCGGGCGCCGCGAGGCCAAGATGCGGCGCGTTGGCAAGCAGAGGCTTGCCCGATCTGGTGCGTTCGCCCGATAAAACCCATTCATTCGAGGCCTGCGACGGTCCCAAAGGCAGTGGCAGGGCGGCGGCCAAGCGGTCGAGATCGAGGTCTCGATAAAGCTCGATCAGCCCCCTGGTCGCCACATCGGCCGGCCATTCGGGCCATAATTGCGCCGCGAGCACGGGCGACATGCGCGTGGCGATCTGCGCCCGGGCAAGCTCATCGCGCCAATTGCCGGTTAGTTGCAGCGCCATCAGCTTACTCCAATAGAGCGAATCCTGGGGTCGCCACGGCGCGGGCCGATGGTCGACAATCCAGAATTCCGGCGGCAACGGTCCCGATCGCTGGGCGAGGAAGGCGTTTACTCCGGCGGCATACGCCGCGAGGCGCGCACGCGATCCGGGCGAGAGCGCGGCAAAGCTCGCCTCGACCTGCCCGTTGAAATCAAGCAGGCGGATAAAACGGTCGAAATCGAGGAACGGCCGGCCAGCCACCTCGGCCAGCCGCCCTTGCCCGGAGAGACGCATCATTTCCATCTGGAATAGACGGTCCTGGGCGTGAACGAACCCAAGGGCGAAAAACGCATCGTCGCTCGAGCGGGCGAAGATATTGGGTACGCCGCGCCGGTCGCGGACAATCTCCACCGCGCCGCCGAGGCCGGCGACCGCAATTCGCCCGGAAACGGCCGGCAGCGACGCACGGAAAAATACATACCCGCCGCCCGCAATAATCAGCGCGAAGCCAAGTAAACCCGCGATGAAGCGGACAAATAATTTCATGTGGCCCGTCACTCAAAAGAGAGGATCAGTGCTCAGGGGACGCATCGAAAAAGGCGTGGATGACGATCAGCATATCGACATTCTCGCCGTCGGCGGCGAGGGGAAATGCAATGCGTTCGAATTCGATGTGATCGCGGCCCGCCACCGGCATGGTAATCCGCCAATGATGCGGGCGCCGGGTTTGGGCCACGCAACGATAGCTGTCGATTACGCCGCCCGAGCGGTCGGGCAAGAACGCTTCCTCGACCCACGCGCCGGTGACATCCCGCCCTGCCCGGCTGACGACCTCGGTTCCGATGAGCCGGAAACGGAAGCGCATCTCGCATACGCCGAAAACGCGGGTGGCGGTCGATGGAGTTTAGTGTGTCTGCTTGCAGAGGGTCGAGGGTCGTCATGTCATGTTCAGGATGATGGTCTTCTTCTGCGTAAAATGATCGAGCATCGCTTCGTGCGAGGCTTCCTTGCCGAGTCCCGATTGCTTCACGCCACCATAGGACAATCCGGGCTGGACGACGAGGTTCTGATTCACCTGCACGAAGCCGGCCTGAAGCCGCCTGGTCGCATCGAGGGCCATTCTGAGGTCGCGCGTCCACACCGTGGCCGCAAGGCCGTAAACGCTGTCGTTGGCGGCGGCGATCACCTCTTCATAATCGCGCCACTTGATGACGCAGGCGACTGGGCCGAAAATCTCTTCGCGGGCGACGCGGCTCTGGTTGGTCAACCCGGCGAAGATCACTGGCCGTATGAACAGGCCGTCTTTGAGATCTGGGTCGGTCGGCATGGCCGTGCATTCATGGGCGACGGCGCCGGGCGTCTCGCGACCGATCTTGATGTACGACGTGACCTTCTCGTATTGCGGACGCGAGATGATGGCCCCGATATCGGTCGTCTCGTCGAGCGGATCGCCCATCTTCATCGCATCGACCTTGGCCCTGAGCTTGACAACGAACTCGTCGTGAATCTTCTCATGGACGAACATCCGGCTCGCCGCCGTGCAGCTCTGTCCCTGGCGGGTAAACCGCATGCCGACAATGGCGCCCGCCACGGCGCGGTCGACGTCGGCATCGGCCATGACGATCATCGGGCTTTTACCGCCGAGTTCGAGGGTGACCGGGATCAGTTTATCGGCGGCCGTCTTGTAGACGATTTTGCCGGTCTCGACCGAGCCGGTGAAGCTGACCTTGCCGACCCGCGGGTCGGCGACCAGCGGCGCGCCGCATTCCGGCCCGAAGCCCGACAGGATGTTGAGCACGCCGGGGGGAAGTATCTGGTTCATGATCTGGCACGCGCGCAGCACGGCGAGCGGCGCTTCCTCGGCCGATTTAACGACCACGGAATTGCCGGCGACGAGGGCCGGCGCAATCTTGAGCGCCATCAGCATCATCGGCACGTTCCACGGGATGATCGCGCCGACGACGCCGATCGGTTCGCGCACCGTTACGGTCAGCATGTCGGGGTTGAAGGGAACGCTTTCGCCCTTCAGCTCCGATCCGAGGCCGGCATAGAAAACGAATACGTCGGCGAGCACCGACGCCTCGACCCGGCTTTCGGTGCGCAGCGCCTTGCCGGTCTCCAGCGCGACGAGCCGCCCCAGTTCCTCAACATGCTCGTTAAGCAACCGGCCGCAATCGGCGATCAGCTTGCCGCGCTGGCGGGCCGGAATCCTGGCCCAGGCAGGCTGCGCCCGCGCCGCGGCGGAAACCGCGGCGGCCACGTCGGATTTTTCGCCGAGCGCCGCCTCGGCGAATTTCTTGCCGGTCGCCGGATTGATCACCGGAAACGTCTTGCCCGAAACCGCCGGCGTCAGCGCGCCGTCGATCAGCAACTTGCCCGAAAGCTGTCCGGCAAGGGCCAGGGGATCGAGGATGGGGGAGAGGGCGTTGGCGGCAGGCATGAACGGCTCCCTTTATATGTCGCTTCGCTCGTCGGTCCCGGCGTCAGCGGCCGGGACCGAAGGCGTCCTTGTAGCGGTCGCGTAACACGTTTTTCTGCACCTTGCCCATGGCGTTGCGCGGCAGTTCGTCGAGAAAATAGATGCGCTTGGGCAGCTTGAAGTTCGCGAGTTCGCCCTTCAGGCGCTGGGCGATCGAATCGGCCGTCGGCGACCCGCCGGGGCGCTGCTTGATCACGGCCACCACCCCTTCGCCGAAATCGGGATGCGGGATGCCGATCACCGCCGATTCGACAACGCCGTCGATCCGGTCGATGTAATCCTCGATCTCTTTTGGATAGACATTGAAGCCGCCCGAGATGATCAGGTCCTTGGCGCGGCCGACGATATAAACATAGCCGTGCGCATCGATCTTGCCGACATCGCCGGTGATGAAGAACCCATCGGGCCGGAATTCGGCCCGCGTCTTGTCGGGCATGCGCCAATAGCCGCCGAACACATTCGGCCCGCGTACTTCGATCACGCCGATCTCACCGACTGCCACCGCCTTGCCAGCATCGTCGGCGACGCGCAATTCGAGGTCGGGCAGCGGCATGCCGCAACTGCCGGCAAGACGGTCGCCATCGAGCGGGTTGGAGGTCAGCATCCCGGTTTCGGTCATGCCATAGCGTTCGAGGATGGTATGCCCCGTGCGCTCGCGGAAGGCATTGAAGGTTTCGGTCAGCAACGGCGCCGATCCGGCGATGAACAGACGCATGCGCCGGACGATATCGCGGGCGAATTCCGCATGGGCGAGAAGGCGCACATAGAAGGTCGGCACGCCCATGAACATAGTGGCGCGCGGCAAAAGACGGATTGCCGTGTCGGCATCGAAGCGCGGCATGAACAGCATGCCCGTGCCGTTGAGGAGAACGCAGTTAATGGCGACGAACAGGCCGTGAGTGTGGAAAATGGGCAGTGCATGAAGCAGCACGTCGCCGGGCCCGAAGCCCCAAACGCGGTGCAGGGTTAGGGCGTTGGCGGCGAGGTTCCCATGCGACATCATGGCGCCCTTGGATCGCCCCGTGGTGCCCGAGGTGTAGAGAATAGCGGCAAGATCGTCGCCCTTCACCGGCACGGTCGTGAAGTCCGGCTTCATATCCTTGCTGCGCTCGATCAACGTGCCGCCACCGGCCTGATCGAGGGTCAGGACATGCGGCACTTCCTTGCGGGCGGCGATTTCGCCGATCCAGTCGACCGTTTCGGGCCGGCAGACCATGACCTGCGGTTCGGCATCGCCCAGGAAATACTCGATCTCGCCCTTCTGATAGGCGATGTTGAGCGGCAGGTAGACCGCCCCGGCGCGCAGGCAGGCGAGATAGAGGAATATCGCCTCGGGTGATTTTTCCACCTGAACCGCAACCCGGTCGCCCTTTTTGACCCCAAGGCGGACCAAGAGGTTGGCGAACCGGGCCGAAACGGCGTCAAGCTCGGCGTAGTTACGGATTTTGCCGTCTTCGGTTTCGATGAATGGCCGCGTAACGTCGGCGGGAAAGCGGCTTTGGAAAAGACTGAAGAGACTGGCGTTCATGGCGGCTCGTCGGAATCGGCAACGGAGGGTTTGTCATAGCGCGCCTTTCCGGCGGGCGCAACGCGGCCGTCAGTCTAAGTGGTCGCTGGGCGACGGCGCGCTTGGCGCCAGCCGACATATTCGTTAACGGCGAGAGCTCCAACAACCACGATCCCCCCACCGAGCGCCAGATCGCCGGGCCGTTCGCCGACGCCAAGCCATACCCAGATCGGCCCCAGCGTCGTTTCCAGCAGCGTGAACAGGCCGATTTCAGCGGCGATCAGATGGCGAACCGCCAGCGTCATCAGCAGGCACCCAAAGCCGAGTTGGAAGAAGTCCATTGCCGCCAGTACCGCGATCTCGTCTGCGGGGGCGGCGAACGGCCAAGCCATGGGCAGGGAGACGGCAAGCGAGATCAGGCCGGCGATCAGGACGGTCGGCACCATATCGGCCCGGGCCCGGGCCCGGGCCCGGCGAAGCATGGTTAGATTGCTGGCGTAGGCGAGCGGCACCCCGAACGCCAGGAGATTGCCAAGCGTTCCGCCGCTGCCGAAAGAATCGGCGAACATCACGGCGATGCCGGCAAGCGCCACGATCATCGCTGCCCAGGTGCGTGACGCTACGCGCTCGCCGACGAACAGCCGCCCGAACAAGGCCGCGACAAACGGCGCCGTGCTCATGATGATCAACGTGTTTGCCGCCGTCGTCCGGGTGATCGACAGGATGAAGAAGAAGAAGGTGAGGGACAGGAAGAAACCCGCCAAAACGCCGGGGCGACCGACGGCGGCGATCTTCGACATCGCCCGGCCGCGATGCCAGACAAGAAGCACCGCGCCGAGAAACAGCACCATGAAAAACGACCGCCAGAAGACGATTTCCCATGCCGGCGTCGTCGGCGCATAGCGGACGAAAATGCCGCCAGTGCTCCAGGCGAGGCCGGCGCCGATCATCAACAGCAAACCCTTGGCGCGTTCGGACACGACGGTGCTCACAGGGCGGCGGGCCGGCGCAGGCCGAGCAGCGCGTTGAAGATCAGGGCGCCCAGAATGGCGACCCCGCCGATGATCGTCAGCGCCGCCGGCTCCTCGCCGATCAGCAGCCACACCCAGATCGGGCCGAGTACCGGTTCAAGCAGGGTGATCAACGCCACCTCCGCCGCGGGCAGGCGGCGAAGCGCGAGATAAAAGCAGGTGAGGCCGAGGCTCATCTGGATCACGCCGAGTACGGCGAGCAGGCCGATATCGCGCAGCGAAACGACGAAGGGCGCGCTCTCCATCCAGGCGATGGCGACCGCCAGCATGGCGGCGAGCGCCGTCGCCGGCAGAAGATTGTGATCGCGCGCGCGCCGCACGACGATGATATTGGCGGCCGAACATACCGCCACCATCAGCGCGAATACGTCGCCCGACAGCTCGCCGCCGCCGAGCGAGCTGCCGACGACCGGCGCCATGCCGGCGAAGGCGATGGCGATGGCGATCCGCGCCAGCGGCTCGATGCGCTCGCCAAGAATCAGCCAGGCGAATACGGCGACCAACAGCGGCGCCATCGCCTGCAGGACAAGAACATTCGCCACCGTGGTGCTGGTCATGGCAAGGATGTGAAAGACGAACGTGCCGCAGATCAGCAGCGCGGAAGCCGGCGCTGCCCAGCCAGCGCGCACAAAATCCGATATGGCGCGCCCGCCGTACCGGAAGAAGAGAAAGATCGAGAAGGTGGCGACATGGCCGAACGAACGCCAAAAAACGATATCCCACGGCGCCGCCTCGACGCTGCGAATGATCACGCCGCCGACGCTCCAGCATACCGGCGCGGCGATGGCGAACAGATAACCGGCGAGGCGCGGCGAGAGCATGGGGCTGGGTCCGAGAAATAGAAGACGGGTTTGTAGCGGCACCGCCGGCCGCTTGTCCAACGCCGGCTGCGAACGGCCGCCATGCGGCTGGCGCAGGCGCCGGCCGGCCGGCTAGAGTACGTCTGCCATGCAGCCGCGCCTTTGCGATTTTCCTGTGCTTGCTCCCCACGGCGGATTCATCCGGCTAGCCTGGGCCGAATGGGGCCCGCCGGATGCGCCGCGTAGTGTTGTTTGCGTTCACGGCCTGAGCCGCAATGGCCGCGATTTCGACCGACTGGCCGAGGTCTTGGCCGCCGACGGCCGGCGGATCGTCGCCCCCGATATTCCCGGCCGCGGCCGCAGCGCCTGGCTCGCCGATCCGGCCGATTACGGCTATCCGTTCTATGTCGCCGTCATGGCGGCCCTGCTTGCCCGATTGGGGGCCGAGACGGTCGACTGGATCGGCACCTCGATGGGCGGGTTGATCGGCATGTTGCTTGCGGCCCAGCCCGGTACGCCGATCCGCCGGCTGGCGCTCAATGATATCGGGCCGTTCATCCCCAAGGCGGCCCTGGAGCGTATCGGCACGTATGTCGGGGCCGATCCGCGGTTTGACGATCTGGCCGGGGTCGAGGCGTATTTGCGCCGTGTCCATGCGCCATTTGGACCGCTGGCCGACGACGAATGGCGGCATCTGGCGGTACACAGCGCGGCCCCGGCCGGAAACGGCAGGCTGCGCCTGCATTACGATCCGGCGATCGCCCGACCCTTCATCGCCCAACCGCCGACGGACGTCGATCTCTGGCCGGTGTGGGACCTTGTTGCCTGCCTGGTTCTGATCGTACGTGGGGCCGAATCCGATCTACTGCTTGGCGATACGGCGCGTGCCATGACCGGACGCGGCGTAGCAGCGGCCAAGGGCGCGGTGCGGCTGGCCGAAATCGCCGGGGTGGGCCATGCGCCGGCCCTGATGGCCCGCGACCAGATCGCGCTGATCCGCGATTTTTTGGGAACCGGCTGAATGCTGATCATACCGCTGCGCGACGACAACCCGACCCGCCGCATGCCGGCGGCGACGATCGCGCTGATTGCGGCGAACCTGCTCGTCTTCGCCTATCAGCTGACGTTGTCGGAGGAGGCTGGAACGCGCTTTGCCCTCGGCCTTGGCATGATCCCGGCGGTGCTGTTCGGCAACGCCGATCTGCCGCCGTCGCTCGCCCTCGTGCCTGCCTGGTTCAGCGTCTTCACCTCGATGTTCCTGCATGGCGGCTTGCTGCATGTTGCAGGCAACATGCTGTATCTGTGGGTGTTCGGAAACAATATCGAGGATGCAATGGGCAGCGGGCGATTCGTCGCCTTCTACGCCCTGTGCGGCGTTGCGGCGGCGTTGACGCAAGGAGCGATCAGCCCAACCTCGGAGATTCCCATGATCGGCGCGAGCGGGGCGATCTCCGGCGTGCTTGGGGCGTATCTAGTGCTCCACCCGCGCGCCCAGGTGCAGACCTTCGTCTTCATCCGGCTGTTCTGGCTGCCGGCGATGTATGTGCTCGGCTGGTGGGCCGTCGTTCAGTTCGCCAATGCCTCGCTCGCCGACCCGGAAGATGGCGGCGTGGCGTGGTTTGCCCATATCGGCGGATTCGTCGCCGGCCTTGGGCTGATCGTCTTGTTCAAACGGCCGGAGATCGGCCTGTGGGGCGGCCGGACGCCGAGCGGCCCGTGGGGATAAACGGCGAATTTCCGCCGTTCCGGCCGCGCGCCCCGTGGTTGACCGGCGATCTGCAAACGGTGCGGAACTTTATCGTTCGCCCGCGCTTCGGCCTTGCCGCCTGGCCGCATCGGCGGATCGAGCTGTCCATGCGCGATGGCAGCGGCGACCGGTTGATCGGCGAGCTTGGCCAGCCGAGGGACACGGCGAAGAAACCGCTGGTCGTGCTGATTCACGGCCTCAGCGGCTGCGCCGACAGCCTTTATATTCAGGCAACGGCGGCGGTCTTCCTGGCGCAGGGCTATCCGGTCCTGCGCCTTAACATGAGCGGCGTCGGCCCAACGCCGGATACGCCGCGCCGGCACCATTATCATGCCGGCCGCACCGAGGATTTGCGCGACGCGCTGGCCGGGCTGCCGGCGCGCTATGCATCCGCCGGCGTGTTCGCGATCGGATTTTCGATGGGCGGCAATGTGCTGATCGAATATCTCGCCGAATCCGGCGAGAACGGGCCGGTTCGCGCGGCGGCGGCGATCTCGACGCCGATCGATCTTCGCGCCGCGAGCCTGCGCCTTGCGGCGTTGCGCAACCGGTTCTATCAGCATTATCTCATGCCCCGGATGCGCGAAGAGGGGCTGGCGCTGGCCGAGCTCAGCGCCCGCGAGCGGGAGATCGTCATGACCGCACGCAGCGTCTACGAATTCGACGACCGTTTCGTTGCGCCGCGCCTCGGCCTCGCCAGCGCCGACGAATTCTATGCGCGCCACTCTGCCCAGCGGTTTATCGATGCCGTGCGGACGCCGACGCTGGTCATTCACGCGCTCGACGATCCGTGGATTCCGGGAGCGAGCTACGGCGCGGTCGGCTGGTCGCGCAATTCCCGGTTGACGCCCTTGCTGCCGCCGGGCGGCGGCCATGTCGGGTTCCATGATCGCGGCGGACGCACGTCGTGGCACGACCGCTGCGCGCTCAAGTTTTTCGGTATGCTGGGCGGGGCTAGATGAGCCGCGAGCGAATCAGGGTGACGACGATTTCCGTGGCGATAACCACGGTAAAGATGGTCAGCAGCACTACCGATACCTGATCCCAATATAGCAGGCTCAACGCCGTATCGAGCGCCACGCCGATGCCGCCTGCGCCGACCAGGCCGAGCACGGCGGATTCGCGGATATTGATGTCCCAGCGGAACAGCGCGATCGACCAGAAGGCCGGCTGCACCTGCGGCCAGTAGCCCTTGAGCATGACGCTCGGCCACGGCGCGCCGGCGGCGGTCAGCGCCTCGACCGGGCCGCGATTGGCCT
>JACQAF010000170.1 GCA_016195145.1 Rhodospirillales bacterium | reverse complement strand
ATCTGCAACATCCGGCGCGGCGCAGGCGATTTCTGCGCCATTGCATCGGTCGCCGCAAGGGCGACAAGCGACGCCAGCAGGACAAGGGAGAAACGGCGCAGGAAAAAGCGCGGCATTCAACGGGTTCCGCACGGTTGGGGGCGATACGGGGGCAGCCGGCGACGCCGGCACAAGGACCATAGCGCCGGACCCGGAATCGCGCCATATAGATTGCTCATGGCTGCCATTCCCGCGCCGCGCCGGCTGTTCGTCTTCGGCCTCGGCTACTCCGCCCTCGTTCTTGCTCGTCGCCTGCGCGCCCGCGGCTGGATGGTCGCCGGCACCTGCCGCGACGAGGCGCGGGCGGCCGAACTTCGGGCCCAGGGCATCGCGCCGCATATCTTCGACCGCGACCGGCCGCTCGCCGATTTCCCCCAGGCGTTCGCCGGGGCGACCCATGTGCTGAGCTCGGTCCCGCCCGACGACGCGGGCGATGCGGTCCTCGACCGCCATGCCGCCGATCTCGCCGCCCTCAAGGGGGTGCGCTGGGTGGGCTATCTGTCGACCACCGGGGTCTATGGCGACCGCAACGGCGACTGGGTGGACGAAAACGCCGGGCTGCACCCGACCGGCCGGCGCGGCGCCGCGCGGGTGGCGGCCGAACGGGGGTGGCTCGGCCTCGTCCGCATGGGCCTGCCGGTGCATGTGTTCCGCCTCGCCGGGATTTACGGTCCGGGCCGCAGCGCCCTCGAAACGGTGCGCGAAGGAAAGGCGCGGCGCATCGTCAAGCCCGGGCAGGTGTTCAGCCGCATCCATGTCGAGGACCTAGCAGCGGTTCTCGAAGCGTCGATGACGCGGCCCAACCCCGGCGGGGTCTACAATGTCTGCGACGACGATCCGGCGCCGCCGCAGGAGGTGATCGCCTATGCCTGCGCGCTGCTCGGTCACGAACCGCCGCCGGAAATCCCCTATGCCAAGGCGGTTGCCGCGATGTCGGATATGGCGCAAAGCTTCTATGGCGATAACAAGCGCGTCTCGAACCTGCGGATCAAGATGGAGCTGGGCGTGCGCCTCGCCTATCCCGATTACCGCGCCGGGCTGAAGGCGCTGCTGCCCCCATCGCCCGGCGAGCGGGCATAAGGGGGTGGCGACGGGCTTGGCCGCGCCGGCCGGTTCAGGCGATAGTGAAGCCGGCGGCGGGTCGGGCGGAAAGCTTTCGGTTGCATTTTTCGCGCGCTCGTCCATCTTCGTGACAAACGCAAGAAGGGGGAACCATGCGTAGTGCGCGCCAGCCGTTCATTCTCTACAGCATCGTCGGGTACCTGATCCCCGGCGCGGCGCTCGTCGCCATCCTCGCTTATCTCTTTCGCGACCAGCTCCAGATGGCCGGCATTCCGGGCCCTGGCGCCTGGTCGACCGGTACGGCATTGGTCGCGCTCGGTTTTCTGCTGGCGGCGGCGTATATCGCCGGCCAGATCGCGGCGATCGTTTCGGCCGAGACGCTCGGCCGGCTGGTGGTGGCGTTCACCGGCCAGCCATCGCATTTCCTGACCGCCGAATACGTCTATTCGGGCGACTATTTCCAGCGCACGATCACGCGCAATATCCTCGATGCGTCGGCGCACGCCTTTTTCTGGGCCGTGCAGTATCTGCCATTTATTCTTTATGCTTGGGCGTTCGAGCTGTTCAACCTGACCGGCGCGTTTCGCTGCCTCTTGAGGAAGCTCGACAAGGGAATGATCGCCCGGGTCGATGAACGTTTCACCGAAGCCTTTGGCGCGACGCGCGCCAAGACCGCGCCGCATGACTGGTTCGCCCTCGTCGCCCATCATGTAATGGACCGCAACCCGCCGGCCGGGGCGCGCATGTACGATTACGTGATGCTCTACGGCTTCTGCCGCAACGCGGCGCTGGTCTGCTATATCGGCGGGCTCGGCTTCGTGTGCAAGTTCATCCGCCTCGGCTTCCAGCCATGGATGCTGCTGATGGCGCTGGCGTTTCTCGCCGCCGGTTTCGTGCTCGTGCTCGGCTTCCTCAAATTCTATCGCCGCCACGCCGAAGAAACGCTGCTGTCCTTCGCCTTGCCGTCGGCGAAAGCGGCGAGCTAGGCGTCCAGCAGTTCCCCGACCGTTTGCGCGAGCAGGGCGAGATCGGAATCGCGCGACAGGCGGTGGTCGCCGTCCTTGAGCAGAATCACCCGCACGTCGTCCGAGGCGAGTTTTTCGGCGATCAGCAGGGAACGTTGCCATGGCACGTCGGGGTCCTGCATGCCGTGCAGCAGCCGTACCGGCTTGGCGAAGGGAATCATCTCGTCGCGCAGCAGCAGATGCCGCCGGCCGTCATCGATCAGATGCTTGGTGATGGCGTAGGGCGTGTCGCTATAGGCCGATGGCTCGTAGATGACGCCCTCGGTTTCGAGCACCATCTGCGCTTCGGGCGGGAATTTCGCCCACATCAGGTCCTCGGTGAAATCGAGCGCGGCGGCAATGGTGACGAGCCCGGCGACCCGCTCCGGCCGGGCGAGCGCGACAAGCGTGGCGATCCAGCTGCCCATACTGGAGCCGACCAGCACCTGCGGCCCTTCGGTCAGCCGGTCGAAGGCGGCGAGCGCATCGTCGCGCCACAGGCCGATCGTGCCCTCCTCGAAACGGCCGGACGACGCGCCATGACCCTGATAGTCGAAGCGCAGAAAGGCCTGGCCGCGCGCCCGGCAGAATGCTTCCAGCGTCAATGCCTTGGCGCCGGTCATGTCGGACATGAAACCGCCCATGAACACCGCGCCGGGGGACTTGCCGGTGGTTCTGTGGTAGGCGATAGAAACGCCGCGCGAATCGACGAGGATACGGGGCGCGGGCGGTGGGGCGGTGGCGGTTTGGCTCATGATGCGGCCGGATAGCAAGACACGGGCGGCTGAGGGATGAATCTCGAGGTGAAGTCTACCATGGCCGGCGGGGCAGCGGCAGCACCGGCGGGCGGCGGCCCGACGGTGCTCCAGGTGCTGCCGAGCCTGGTGACCGGCGGGGTCGAACGGGGGACGGTCGATATCGCCGTCGCTTTGGCGCGCGCCGGTTGGCGCGCGCTCGTCGCCTCGGCCGGCGGCCCGCTGGTGCGCGAGATCGAACGTGCCGGCGGCATCCACATCGCCCTGCCGCTCGATTCGAAAAACCCGTTCGTCATCCGCAAGAATATCGGCCGTCTGACCGAAACTTTCGCCGCTTATGGCGTCGATATCGTACATGCACGTTCGCGCGCGCCGGCGTGGAGCGCCTATTTCGCCGCGCGGCGTTCCGGCGTTCCGTTCGTCACCACTTTTCATGCGCCCTATAACGTCGGCAACGCCGTCAAGCGTCGCTACAATTCGGTGATGGCGCGCGGGGCCCGGGTGATCGCAATTTCCGAATTCGTCGGCCGCCATGTCGTCGCCGAATACAATCTCGACCCCGCCCGCCTGCGGGTGATTCCGCGCGGCATCGATTTTGCCGGATTCGACCCGGCACGGGTGAGCGCCGAACGGGTTATCCGACTCGCCCGCGACTGGCGCCTGCCCGACGGCGCGCCGGTGATCATGCTTCCCGGCCGGCTGACGCGCTGGAAGGGCCAGCGCCTGCTGATCGAGGCGCTCGCCGTCCTTGGCCGGCGCGACGTGTGCTGCCTACTCGTCGGCTCCGACCAGGGGCGCAGCCGGTATCGGGCAGAGATCGAATCGCTCGTCCGCGCCCGCGGGCTGGAGGGCGTGGTGCGGTCGGTCGACGAATGCCGCGACATGCCGGCCGCCTATATGCTGTCCGACGTCGTCGTCTCGGCCTCGACCGACCCTGAAGGGTTCGGGCGCGTCGTTGCCGAGGCGCAGGCGATGGGCCGGCCGGTGGTCGCCCCCGATCATGGCGGCGCGCCGGAAATCCTGCTGCCGGGCGAAACCGGCTGGCTATTTCCGCCCGGCAATGCGCGCACGCTGGCTGCGGCGCTGGCCGAGGCGCTGACGCTCGACACCGGCCAGCGCGACGCGCTGGCCCGGCGCGCCATCGATCATGTGCGCGGGCGCTATGGACGCGATCACATGTGCGCCTCGACGCTTGCGGTCTACGAGGAAGTGCTGGCCGAGGCGCAGACTGCGGCAACGGCCAGCGCCGGCCCGGGCACGTAATGGCCGACAGTATCCTGGTGATCAAGCTCGGCGCGCTGGGCGACGTGATCCAGGCGCTGGGCCCGATGGCGGCGATCCGCGCCCATCATTCGCAGGCCCGCATCATGGCGCTGACCGCCAAGGCGTTTGCGCCGCTGATCGCCGCCAGCCCCTATGCCGACGAGGTGTGGATCGACGCCCGACCGGCGTTCTGGAATCTCGGCGGGATCGCGCGGTTGCGGACGCGTTTGCGCGCCGGAAACTTCTCGCGCGTTTACGATCTGCAAACGTCCGACCGCAGCTCGTTCTATTTCCGCCTGTTTCCCAGCCGCGCCCGGCCGCAATGGTCGGGGATCGCACGCGGCTGCTCGCACCCGCACGCCAACCCGGCGCGCGACCGCATGCACACGATCGACCGCCAGGCCGATCAGCTGGCGATCGCCGGCATTGCCCGCGTCCCGCCGCCCGACATAGCGTGGCTGCGCGCCGATATCGCGCGGTTCGCGCTGCCGCGACCCTTCGGCTTGCTGATTCCGGGCGGCTCGGCCCGGCGGCCGGAAAAGCGCTGGCCGGCGGCGCGTTACGGCGAGCTGGCGAAAAAACTGGCCGGGCGTGGCCTGACGCCGGTCGTGATCGGCTTGCCCGAGGAAGCGCCGCTGGCGACGGAAATCGCCGCGATCTGCCCCACGGTGCGCGACCTGACCGGCCAGACATCGCTCGCCGAAATCGCGGCGCTGGCGCGTGCGGCGGCGGTCGCGGTCGGCAACGATACGGGGCCGATGCATCTGAGCGCGGTCGTCGGGTGCCATTCGGTGGTGCTGTTCTCGGCCGCATCCGACCCGGCGTTGTGCGCGCCGCGCGGCGCACGGGTGACAGTGCTGCGACGGGCCGATCTCGCCGCCCTGCCGGCGATCGAGGTCGCGGCGACGCTGCCGGCGGCTTGACACCCCCGCAATTCCGCTTAGATTGCGCTGTCTTTCAAGGATTTACGCGTTCATGGTCGCCATCAAGCTGCCCGACGGTAAGGTCAAGGAATTCCCCGCCGCAGTCTCCGGCCTCGATATCGCCCAGGCGAT
>JACQAF010000169.1 GCA_016195145.1 Rhodospirillales bacterium | reverse complement strand
GGCCCGAATTCCGCGCCGCGTTCGAGCGGCGCATCCTGCCGGCTCTCGACAAGTTCAAACCCGGGTTGGTGATCGTCTCGGCCGGGTTCGACGCGCACGAGGACGATCCGCTCGCCTCGCTGCGCCTGCACGAGGACGATTACGAATGGGTGACCGCGGCGCTGCTCGAGGTCGCCGAAACCCACGCCGGCGGGCGGCTGGTGTCGGCGCTCGAAGGGGGCTACGATCTGCGCGCGCTCGCCGCCTCGGCCGGGGCGCATGTGCGGGCCCTGATGGCCGCCTGACCGGCAGTTACCAGCCCATTCTTCCTTCCGGTTCCCGGACTAAAAACAGGTGATGACGATGAAACGCCTCCGCTCGCTGCTTGCGATGCTCGCTCTCGTTGCGTTTGCCGGCCCGGCCTTCGCGCAAGGGCTCGCCGCGCCGAAGGGGCCGGTGATCGTCACCGTCACCGGCGACATCGCCAACGTCAATCGCGGGCCGTTCGACCCCGACCAGGACGCTGTGTTCAAGAACCAGAAGATCGGTTTCGACCGGGCGGCGGCTTTCGATCTTGCGATGCTCGAAGGGTTGGGCATGCGCAGGATCCATGGCGATTTCCCGAAAGGCGCCGCGCCGCGCGCGTTCGAGGGGCCGCTGCTGCGCGACGTGATGAAAGCGGTCGGCGCCCGGGGCAAGACGCTGAAAATCGTCGCTATCGACGGCTATACGGGCGAAATTCCGGTTGGCGATCTCGACGCCTATCCGGTGATCCTGGCGCTCAAGCGCGACGGCAGATATTTCGGCATCGGCGATTTCGGGCCGAGCTGGATCGTCTATCCGCGGCCCGAATATCCGGCGCTGAAGGATAGCGACGATTCGAAATGGGTCTACGCGATTGCCCAGATTTCGGTTGAATAAATCGGAACGTAAACGCCAGAAGGTTGAATAATAGATAAGAATTAATGACCAATAGAGCGGCTGACATCCCTCTTTAGTATTAGTGTTTGTTTAATCTTTCTTTTCTAAAACAGGCGCTAATGGTCCGTCCCGGTTGCAGGGGCGGACGCGTTACAACTGTCATGGGGAAGAAAGATGAAACGGATTCTGACCAGCATTCTCGCAATGCTCGCCCTTTTCGCCGTGCACGCGACGGCCAGTGCGCAAAGCCGGGGCACGCCGGACGAAGCCAAGGCCATGGTCGCCAAAGCCGCCGCGCTGATCGGCAGCGCCGGGGCCGAGAAGGCCTTTGCGACGTTCAACGATCCGGCCGGCGGGTTCGTTGATCGCGATCTCTATGTCTTCGTGCTCGACCTCGACGGCAACACGATGGCGCATGGCGGAAACAAGGGGCTGATCGGCCGCTCGCTGATCAATCTCAAGGACGCCGACGGCAAGGCGTTCGTCCACGAGATGATCGCGATCAGCAACACCAAGGGCGAGGGCTGGGTCGATTACACCTGGGTCAATCCGACCAACAAGAAAATCGAACCTAAATCGAGCTTGGTGAAAAAGGTCGACAAGTTCATCGTCGGCGTCGGCGTCTATAAGGGCTGATCCGCGCATCGTCGATCCTCCGGCCGAATTATCGCCGGGGGACGTTCCGGTCAATCGTTAACCCGGCCCCAACGCCGCTTTGCGGGCGGTTTTGGGGCCGGTCCTGTTTCCCTTGCCCCGGACAGAACGGCTCGCCTAAACTCCGCTCGCAAAGGAGCCCTCATGGCAGAGCCGCCGATTCCGACCGACATCGCCAAGCTCAGCTTCGAGGATGCCCTCAAGGAGCTGGAGCAGATCGTCCAGACGCTCGAGGGCGGGCGCGGCAAGCTCGACGAGGCGATCAAGTCCTATGAGCGCGGCGCGGCGCTGAAGCGCCATTGCGAAAAGAAGCTCGCCGAAGCGCAGGCCAAGATCGAAAAAATCAGTTTCGGCGCCGATGGCGGCGTCAAAAGCGAACCGGCGTCGCTGGGCTGACGCAGCCGGGCATACGGAAACATCATGACCCCCCGATTGCAGGAAGCCGTGAATGCGGCGACGGCCGAGGTCGAGCGCACGCTGGCGACCTTGCTGCCCGCCCATGACGGGCCCGAGCAGCGGCTTTATACGGCGATGCGCTACGCGACGCTGAATGGCGGCAAACGCCTGCGGCCGTTTCTGGCGCTGCAATCGGCCGGGTTATTCTCGGTCGACCGGGGGTGCGCGCTGCGCGTCGCGGCGGCGATCGAGATGGTGCATTGCTACAGCCTCGTGCATGACGACCTGCCGGCGATGGATGACGACGATCTGCGCCGCGGCCGCCCGACCGCGCACAAGGCGTTCGGCGAGGCGACGGCGATCCTCGCCGGCGATGCGCTGCTTACCCGCGCTTTCGAAGCGCTTGCCCATCCGCTGACCCATGGCGACGCCCAGGTGCGGGCCGAGCTGGTGCTGGCGCTGGCGGTCGCGTCGGGAGCCGAAGGCATGGTCGGCGGCCAGATGATCGATCTCGAAGCCGAGAAACAGCCCCTCGACATGACCGCCATCACCCGCCTTCAGCGCATGAAAACCGGGGCGCTGATCGGCTTTGCCGTCGAATCGGGCGCAATTCTGGGCAAGGCGCCGGCCGCCCTCCGCCAGGCCCTGGCCGGCTTCGCCCACGATCTCGGCCTTGCCTTCCAGATCGCCGACGACCTCCTCGACGCCGAGGGCAGCAGCGCCGAGGCGGGCAAGAAAACCGGCAAGGACGCGGCGCGCGGCAAGGCGACCTTCGTCTCGCTGATGGGGGTCGAGCGGGCCCGGGCCCAGGCCGGGATGCTGGCCGAACAGGCTGCAAAACATCTTGATTTATTTGAAGAAAAGGCGGAACTTCTGCGCGATGTGGCGGGCTGGGTCATCGACCGGCGCGCCTGAAGCTTCGGACCCCATGAGCGACATAGGCCACAACTCGGGCAAGACGCCGCTTCTCGACACGGTCGAGACCCCGGCGGCGATCCGCGATTTCTCGGTCGAGCAGCTCAAGCAGCTCGCCGACGAACTGCGCGCCGAAACCATCGATGCGGTCAGCCGTACCGGCGGCCATCTTGGTGCCGGCCTCGGCGTGGTCGAACTTACCGTCGCGCTGCATCACGTCTTCGATACGCCGGCCGATCGCCTGGTCTGGGATGTCGGCCACCAGTCCTATCCGCACAAGATTCTGACCGGGCGGCGGGCGCGCATCCGCACCCTGCGCCAAGGCGGCGGGCTGTCGGGCTTTACCCGGCGCAGCGAGAGCGAATTTGACCCCTTCGGCGCCGCGCACAGCTCGACCTCGATTTCGGCCGCGCTCGGTATGGCCGTGGCGCGCGATCTCGCCGGCAAGCCGGGTAATGTCGTTGCGGTAATCGGCGACGGCGCGATGTCGGCCGGCATGGCGTACGAGGCGATGAACAACGCCGGGGCGATGGATACCCGGCTGATCGTCATCCTCAACGACAACGACATGTCGATCGCCCCGGCGGTCGGCGCGATGAGCGCCTATCTGTCGCGGCTGATCTCTTCGAAGCCCTATCGCAGCCTGCGCCATTTCGCGCGCGAGGTGGCGAAGAAGTTCCCGCGCGCGATCAAGAATGCCGCCGAACGGGCCGAGGAATTCGCTCGCGGCATGGTGACCGGCGGCACGCTGTTCGAGGAGCTGGGCTTCTACTATGTCGGCCCGCTCGATGGGCACAATCTCGATCACCTCCTGCCCGACAAGTATCATGCGGTCAACAAATTCGATCTCGGCACCCGGGCGCAGATCACCGGCAAGCCGGCAGCCCCCAGCTACACCAAGGTATTCGCCGACGCGCTGGTCGCCGAAGCGGCTGAGGACGAGCGCATCGTCGCCATCACCGCCGCGATGCCGTCGGGCACCGGGCTCGACCTGTTCGCCGAAAAATACCCGACGCGCTGCTTCGATGTCGGCATCGCCGAACAGCACGCCGTCACCTTCGCCGCCGGCCTCGCCACCGAAGGCTACCGGCCGTTCGTCGCCATCTATTCCACCTTCCTGCAGCGCGCCTACGACCAGGTCGTGCACGACGTCGCCATCCAGCGCCTGCCGGTGCGTTTCGCCATCGATCGCGCCGGGCTGGTCGGGGCCGACGGCCCGACCCATGCAGGGGCGTACGATCTCGCCTATCTCGGTTGCCTGCCGGGGTTCGTCGTCATGGCCGCCGCCGACGAGGCCGACCTTGTCCACATGGTGGCGACCCAGGCGGCGCTTGACGACCGGCCATCGGCGGTGCGCTATCCGCGCGGCGAGGGCCGGGGCGTCGCCTTGCCGGCGCGCGGCGTGCCGCTCGAAATCGGCAAGGGGCGCATCCTGCGCGAAGGCAGCAAGGTGGCGTTGCTGTCGCTTGGTTCGCGGCTCGGCGAATGCCTGACGGCGGCGGACGAGCTGGCGGCGCGCGGATTGTCGACGACCGTCGCCGACGCGCGCTTCGCCAAGCCGCTCGACGAGGCGTTGGTGCGCCGCCTCGCCGCCGAGCACGAAGTGATGATCACCATCGAGGAAGGCGCCATCGGCGGCTTCGCCGCGCAGGTGATGCAGGTTCTCTCCACGGCCGGGGCGCTCGACGGCGGGCTCAAGATCCGGCCGATGATCCTGCCCGACCGGTTCATCGAGCACGACACGCCGGCCAAGCAATACGACGATGCTGGGCTCGCCGCGCGCCATATCGTCGCCACGGCGCTTGCGGCGTTGGGCCGGGCCGAGACGAGCCGCCCGGCGAGGGCCTGACCACGGCCGGTCGCAGGCAGCGCCTCGATACCGCGCTGGTCGAGCGCGGCCTCGCCGAAAGCCGCGCCAGGGCGCAGGCGCTGATCCTTGCCGGCGTGGTTTTTTCCGGCGACAAGCGGCTCGACAAGGCTGGGGCGCCGGTGGCCGCCGACATACCGCTCGAAGTGCGCGGAGCCGATCATCCATGGGTGTCGCGCGGCGGTCTCAAGCTCGCGCACGCGCTCGATCATTTCGTCATCGATCCCAGGGGCCTCGTCGTTCTCGATATCGGCGCGTCGACCGGCGGCTTTACCGATGTGGCGCTGACGTGCGGCGCCGTGCGGGTTTATGCGGTCGATGTCGGCCACGGCCAACTTGCCTGGAAGCTGCGCAACGACAGCCGGGTTACGGTGCTGGAGAAAACCAACGCCCGCCATCTGACCGCCGCCGCCGTGCCCGAGACGGTCGATCTGGTCGTCTGCGACGCGAGCTTCATCGGGCTCGAAACGATTCTGCCGGCGCCGCTGGCGCTGACCAAACCGGGCGCGCGGCTGGTGGCGCTGATCAAGCCGCAATTCGAGGTCGGCAAGGGGCGGGTCGGCAAGGGTGGGGTGGTGCGCGATCCGGCGCTGCATCGCGAGGTGGGCGAACGCATCGCCGCCTGGTTGCCGCAAATGGGCTGGACGGTTCTCGGCCTGACCGAGAGCCCGGTTCTCGGGCCCGAGGGCAACAAGGAGTTTCTCATTGCGGCGCGCAAGGGCGACGATTGATCGCCATCGCCACGGCGGCCGGTTTGGGATAAGAATCGCGCATCCCGTTATTCCTTCAAACTTTGCGAGGATAAGATGATCGATCTCTATACCGCCGGCACCGGCAACGGCCGGCGCGCGTCGGTGATGCTCGAAGAATGCGGCCTGCCCTATGTCGTCCACCGGGTCGACCTGGTGAGCGGCGAATCGAAGACGCCGGCGTTCCTCACGCTCAATCCGATGGGCGTCATTCCGGTGATCGTCGACAAGGACGGGCCGGGCGGCAAGCCGCTGACCCTGGCGCAATCCGGGGCGATCGCGCTTTACCTTGCCGAAAAGACCGGCAAGTTTCTGCCGGCCGATCTGGCCAGGCGGGCGCCGGTCCTGCAATGGTTCATGCACGTGATGTCGGACCAGCAGCCGACGAGCAGCGCGATCTTCTACACCTCGTCGCTGCCCGACAAACCGGCTTCGGCGATCGCCAAGTTCGAAACCCGCCTGACTGATTTCCTGCGTTTCGTCGACAAGCGGCTGGGCGAGGTTGAATACCTTGCCGGCGAGCTGTCGGTGGCGGATTTCGCGCTTTATCCGCTGGCCGCGGGGCGCCAGGCGCTGATCGACAAGGTCGGGGGACTGGACAACCTGAAGCGCTGGACGAAGGCTCTCGCCGCGCGGCCGGGCGTGGCGCGGGGCATGCAGGCCTCGTAACGGGCGGGGCGAGCCGTCAGGCGGCGCGGGCGATGGACTGGGTTCCGTAGCCCGCGCCGGTCCAGCCGAGCAGGCCGTCCCTCAGCATTGCCGGCACCGGCAGGCCGGCGGCGATAAACGCCGTCGCCGCCTTCGTCGCGCGGCCGCCCGACAGACAGTGCAGAACCAGCCGTCGTCCGGCGCTCAGTGCGGCGACGAGGCACGGATCGAACGACGATAGCGGAACCAGCGTTGCGCCGGGGATGTGTTCATCCTCGAACTCGTCGCGCTCGCGCACATCGATCAGCGCGACATGGTTTTTGCTAAGCCACTCGTTGAGCGTCGCGGGGTCGATCTCGATTAAGGAAGGCTGTTGCTGACGGTCCTGCATATCGATCTCCACATACGGGCCATGACGTGGCCGGTAGTTAATTAATACATATATCTATTGTGTAATCAATAAAATTACTAAAATATAATGTGTGTAATAAATTATAAAAATATACATTGTATTTCAAATAGATATATGTATATTTAAGTCGATCATCGGACTCCCGCAGATCAGCTATGTGATTTGGCGAACCACGGAATTGGCCGCCTATGATGCGGAACGCAACCAAATCGGGGCGCCGTCCGCCCGCTACACGTTGCGCGCGTCGATAGGGTGGTAATTTTGTTCTTCTTGCCTCGGCTAGCGGCGAGAGGGGGGTAGTAGCTGGGGCGTGCTGTTTTCGCACCCCAAGGATTTCACGCCGGTGTGCACGACGGAACTGGCCGAGGCGGCCCGCCTCAAGCCCGAGTTCGACAAGCGCGACGTGAAGATCATCGGCCTGTCGGTCGATCCGTCGGATTCGCACAAGAAATGGGAAAAGGACATCGAGGAGACTCAGAAACAAAAACTGAACTTTCCGGTGATCGCCGACGCGGACAAGAAAGTGTCGATGCTCTACGGCATGATCCATCCGAAGTCGGATCCGGCGCTCACCGTGCGCTCGGTCTATATCATCAGCCCGGACAAGAAGGTGAAGCTGACGATCACCTATCCGCCGAGCACCGGGCGTAATTTTGCTGAAGTCCTGCGCGTGATCGATTCCCTGCAGCTCACCGACCAGCACAAGGTCGCGACGCCGGTCAACTGGAAATGGGGCGACGACGTGATCATCGTGCCCTCGCTCAGCGACGAGGAGGCGAAGAAGCGGTTCCCCGGCGGTTGGAAAACGCTGAAACCGTATCTGCGCGTGGTCAAGCAGCCGGCGACGAGTCGCTAGACGAAATATCCGCCGCCGGCGTCGGGCGACGATGCGATATCGTGCGCCGCTGGCGGCGGGTTCTCAGTCTTCGTCGTTGCGGGGGGCGTTCGTCTCGGGCGGCGGCCAGAATTCCCGCAACGACTTGTAGATTTCCGCCACATTGCGGTCGAGGCCGGGCGTGGCGAGTGAGAAGCCATTGGGAACGCCGGGTCGACGGATAACGAAATCACCCATAAAACGCTGACCGAGCTTGATGCGGGCGCGGGTTTCCGGCGCGACGGTAAAGTCGATCCGGCTCGTACCCATGCCGAACAGCCCGCTCGAAATCCGCACTTCGTGGATGTCGCTCCAGACGATCGGCTCGGGCGTGGCGGTGGGCAGAATCAGCCCGTCGGCGGCAACGATCATTTGCGGCTGCTGGTCGAAAAACTGGACGGTAGCCTGCCAGGCATAGAGAGCGGCGAGGACGGCGAACAGGAATCCGGTCATTAACGGCCCGTCGTCCTCGACCAGCTGATAAAGATTGAGCAGGGCGATAAGAACGAGCCCCGCCGCCATCGTAATGTTGGCCGTTCGCAGCCATGCGGCGCGCCGGGCGACGAAGGACTCTTCCGTTCTTCTGTGCATGGGGATCATGATGCGACCTGCGGGCTCAGCCGCATTGGGCGCGATGACGCAGCAGATGGTCGGCGAGCACGCAGGCGATCATTGCCTCGCCCACCGGCACGGCGCGGATGCCGACGCACGGATCGTGGCGGCCCTTGGACGACACCTCGACCTCGTTGCCGCGGATGTCGACCGTGCGGCGATGGGTGAGAATGGAGCTGGTCGGCTTGACGGAAAAGCGCGCGACGATGTCCTGCCCGGACGATATGCCGCCGAGAATCCCGCCGGCATTGTTGGACAGGAAGGCGACCTTTCCGTCCTTCATCCGCATCTCGTCGGCGTTATCCTCGCCGCGCAAGGCGGCGGCGGCGAAGCCGGCGCCGATCTCGACGCCCTTGGCGGCGTTGATGCCCATCAGCGCGCCGGCGATATCGGCGTCGAGCTTGCTGTAAACCGGCGCGCCAAGGCCGGCCGGCACGCCGCTCGCCACCACCTCGATCACCGCGCCGATCGACGAGCCGGCCTTGCGCACCTCGTCGAGATAGCCTTCCCACATCTGCGCCGCCTGACGGTCGGGGCAGAAGAACGGATTGTCGTCGACCGCCGCCCAATCCCAGCGGCCGCGATCGATCGTGTGTACGCCCATCTGGACGAGCGCGCCGCGGATCGAGACGCCCGCGCCGAGGATCTTGCGCGCGATCGCCCCGGCGGCGACCCGCATCGCCGTTTCGCGCGCCGACGACCGCCCGCCGCCGCGATAGTCGCGAATGCCGTATTTGGCCCAGTAGGTGTAGTCGGCGTGGCCCGGGCGGAACCGGTCCTTGAGCTCGCCGTAGTCCTTCGATCGCTGATCCTCGATGTGGATCAGCAGCGAGATCGGCGTTCCGGTGGTCAGGCCCTCGAACACGCCGGAAAGAATCTCGACCCGGTCGGGTTCGCGGCGCTGGGTGGTGAAACGCGACTGGCCGGGGCGGCGACGGTCGAGCCAAGTCTGGATGTCGGCTTCGGCGAGAGGAAGGCGCGGCGGGACGCCGTCGACAACGCAACCGATCGCCGGCCCGTGACTTTCGCCCCAGGTCGCTACCCGAAACAGCGTGCCGAAACTATTGCCGGCCATGGCGACCAGCTCCGCCTCAGCCCTTGTTGTTCTTGAACGACGCCAGCATTTCGGCGACGCCGGCCGCCGCATCGACCGCCAGCATGCCGACGACGTGATAACCGTTGTCGACGTGATGAACCTCGCCAGTGACGCCGGCGCTAAGATCGCTGAGCAAATAGATGCCGGCGCCGCCGACGTCTTCGATGGTCGTGTTGCGCCTGAGCGGCGCGTTCAGCTCGTTCCAGCGCAGGATATAGCGCAAATCGCCGATGCCCGAGGCGGCCAGCGTCTTGACCGGTCCGGCCGAGATGGCGTTGACCCGGATCTTGCGGCCGCCGAGATCGACGGCGAGGTAACGCACGCTCGCCTCAAGGGCGGCCTTGGCGACGCCCATGACGTTGTAATGGGGGATGACCCGTTCGGCGCCGAAATAGGTGAGGGTCAGCAGGCTGCCGCCATCGGGCATCAGGGCGGCGGCGCGGCGGCAGATATCGGTGAACGAGTAACACGAGATATCGAGGGTGCGCAGGAAATTGCCGCGCGTGGTGTCGAGATACGGGCCCTTCAGCTCGTCCTTGTCGGAGAAAGCGATGGCGTGGACGACGAAATCGAGCCGTCCCCAGGCGCGTTCGATCTCGGCGAAAACCGACGCGACGCTCGCTTCGTCGGTCACGTCGCAGGGAAGGAGAAATTTGCTGCCGAGCGATTCGGCGAGCGGCCGCACGCGCCGTTCGAGAGCTTCGCCCTGATAGGTGAACGCCAGTTCGGCGCCGTGCTCGGCGACCGCCTTGGATATGCCCCAGGCGAGCGACCGGTCGTTGGCGACGCCCATGACCAGCCCGCGCTTGCCGGCCATCAGAGGACGCGGGTCGGTCATCGCAAGTCTATGCTCCAGATCGTGAATCGGTGTGCGCGGCATCCTACACGAAAGCCGGTGCGGGTCAAAAGAGTTGAAAAACAGGGCCGTGGCCGGCGGTTCCGGCTGGCGAACCGTCGCGCCCGCCTATCGGCGGGATCGGCGATGGTTAGGCGACGGCCCCGGCGGGCAGGGCGATATCGCCAATGGCGGACCGCGCCATCACACGCTCCGCCGGCACCGACAGATCGGACAGCAGCTGTTCGAAGATGTCCGATTCGCCCGATGTCGTCAGGCAGAGCCCGGCATAGCTCGCGAAATTCGAGGGCAGGCTTAAACCCTCGTCAAGCAGGCGTTGGTTATCGAATACCTTGCCGAGCTCGGCGAAGTTGCTGTAGAGGCGGATCGCCTTGAAGATAAGTCGCGGATTGCCGGGCCCGAGCAGGGCGGGGAATTCATTTTGGCGTGCCGACATGTCGGCGAGCGTCACTTCGCGTATCGCGGCCGGATGCCGGCCCTCGGCCGCATCCATTGCCCGGAAGATATCGCGATACGAGGAACTCGCCGCCGGGCCGGCGCTGATATGGTAGAGGCGATGCTTCGGGGCGGGCGTGAAGGCAAGATGCAGCAGCGCCGACGCGGCGTAATCGACCGGCATGACGTCGATCGGAATATCGAGCGAGAACGGGACCATACGCAGCGCCGTGGCGATGCGGAAGGTCCAGAAAATGCTACCCGACGGCGCACAGCCGAGCTGGCTGTGGCCGACGCAGATGCTCGGCCGGGCGACGACCAGACGCTGGTCGGCGATGGCGGCGCGGACGCCGTTCTCGCCGGCAAGCTTGGTGCGCGTGTAGTTGACGAGGTGGCGCACCTCGTCCTCTTCGTAGCGGTGCTCGGCGACGGTCTGCGGGGAATCGGCGCCGCACACCATCGCGGTGCCGACATGGACGAAACGCCGCAAGTGCGGCGACGACGCGAAGCGCTGCGCCAACGCGATCGCCCCGCGAATGTTCGTCGCTTCCATCGCCGGGTGGGTCCCGAACGAGGTGACCGCGGCGCTGCCGATCACATGGGTGACGGCGTCGAGCCGCCGGTCGGCGAGATACGTATCGGGCCGTCCGATATCGGCGGGCAATATCTGGTTCGTGTCGATACGGGCAAGCAGCGCCGGGTCCTTGACGAAGCGGGCGAGGCTTTCGCGTACACGGCCGCGGCCGGCATCGGCGGTCGGGGCGCGCACGGCCATCAGTACGTTCGGCCAGAATGATGTGGGAAGCAACGCGGCGGCGACGGCGCCGCCGACAAAACCGGTCGCCCCCGTGAGGAGCAATCGACCGGAGCTGGGAAGCAGTTTCAGGTCCAAGAGGTACTCATGTGAGCGAATTCGCGCCGGCAAAGAACTCTTGGATACCAGCCCGCCGATGTCTTGAGCAGGGCAAAGTCTTACGCGAACCCAGTCTCACATTCCATTACGTATAACTACCGATGCCTGGTAAAATCGCCAGTCGTCCCTTAACTAATTATTATGAGGAATTTACACGCGCAGATAGCCAATGCACCGGGCTCGGGCTGGGCTCCGGCTTCAACGGAGTGGGGCAACTGGATGGATCGCAGGGCCGGCGAAGGGCGCAGCCCGATGGCCGATGGATAGATAGGGCCCTAACCGCGGTCTTCGGGGGAAATGTCCTCGCTAAGGCGTCGGAGGACGGTGTCCCGCCACTTCTCGGGCAGATCGGCGACGGCGAGAAGGATCGCGCGCAGCCGCCGCCGGGTTTCATAGAGCCGGTCGATCAGCCCGAGGATCACCGGCATGGCCTCGTCGTCGATGGCGAG
>JACQAF010000131.1 GCA_016195145.1 Rhodospirillales bacterium | reverse complement strand
GCGCCCTGGTCGGCAATTGGTGGCACCAGCAGGATCAGGCCCAAGGGCCGCAAGCGATGAACCGGCCGACGAATTATATCGACCGGTCCTCGACTCTCATGAAGGAAGCGGCGCAGGAAATTTCCGGCCTTGCGGCGCAGGCTTCCGAATATGTCGACGACGCCTCGGCCAATATCCGCACCCGGCTCGCCGGCCTGACCGACGCGTTCTGATCGCTTAGACCGAGGATAAGCCCGCCGCCGGTAATAGTTCCGGTTTGCGGATAAAACGGTCGTTCTGATCGCGCGGAAACTGGCACTCAACGTGCTTTGGTTTCTTGCGTTTTCGGACCACCGCCAAGAAACTATCGTAAGGCCAACAAACAAAGCGCCATCTTCCAGACCTGACGAATCGTTGTGGCAGCAGCTTGATCTTATTGCATTGCTAATAGGCCCTCACCATCCCTCATGGAATACCAAGATGCGCGGATTACAGATATTGATCCGACTGTTGCCGATGGTATTTCTTACCAGTTGCTTTCGATATGAGGGTGTTGCAGAAAGTTGGGAAGGGCGTACTGCCGATGAGCTTGTTACTGTTTGGGGACCGCCAAGCGCATCATGGCTGTTCCACGATGGACGTCGATCGCTCTCGTATCGGCATCAGCACGCAGTCAGCGGTTTTAATCCTTACGCGCCGTATCAGACTGGCATCTATGAATGCAATGCGAGCTTTGAAGTTGACTCACATGGCGTAATCACCTCGGCAAAGGTCGCAGGCAATCTCGGCGGCTGTAACACGATGTTTGCTAAGCTACGAAAAGCACCATAGTTGGTGCGCAAGTGAGGCCGGTTCATCCCACACGCGGAAACGCCGTTCCGCCGGGATGGCGAGCCCTACTGGATTCGAACCAGTGACCTACAGCTTAGAAGGCTGTTGCTCTATCCGGCTGAGCTAAGGGCTCGTTCCGTCGGCGGCACGCACCGTCCGGCCTAGCGAACGCGGTCGTAGCGGAAATTGTCGGCGTAGCTTTTCGGCCGCAGCTTGGCCGCTTGCAGCGCTTCGATGACGAAGTCGATCCCCCGTCTCTTGGCATAGGCGATCGCCTCCGCCTGGGTTGCGAAACGCAGGGTGATCTGCCCTTCGGTGTCGTTCGACCCGGCCCAACCCATCAGCGGATCGGCGCGTTTGGCCGCCTTGGGTTCGAATTCGAGCGCCCATTCGCGGGTCTTCGCCCGGCCCGACTGCATCGCCGTCTTCGCCGGCCGGAAGATTCGTGCCTGTCCGCTCATCGTCTCCGTCCCATGGTTCGCAACCGGGCAGGTTCGCCGGGGGCGCCGTGGTCGGGGCGGCCAGATTCGAACTGGCGACCCTCTGCTCCCAAAGCAGATGCGCTACCAGACTGCGCTACGCCCCGGATTCCGCGGTTCCGGCATCGTTCCCGGAGGATGAGATACACGATGCCCCCGGCCGCGGCAAGAACCCCCTCTTTGGGGGTAAGCCAACTTTGATCCGGCCGCGCAAAGCTCTGTTAACCACTCTGGCCTTACGATTGCACCGTATCGTACAGAGAAAGAAAGTGACGTCTTCGGGAAGGGCCAGTGGCAACGTGCGCGGAACGAAAGGATTTGCGCCATGTCCAGAGCTATTTTGTTTGCCAGCGCCGCCATCGGCCTGATCGTCGCCCTGCCGGCCCTCGCCCAGCCTGCCCCGCCCTGCGCCAAGCGGGTGGAGCTGATGAAGCATCTGTCGGATAAGTATAGCGAAACCCCCTCCGCCCTCGGCCTGTCGGACATGGGCGGGGTGCTCGAAGTGTTCACCAGCAACGACGGGTCCACCTGGACGGTCACCATGACGCTGCCCAGCGGCATGACCTGCCTGATCGCGACCGGCCAGAACTGGGAAACCCTGCCGAAGCTGGCCGCGAGCGGCGCGCCTATCTGACCGGCAAAGTTTGCCTGCTCGGCAATTTTTGCCCGGCAAAAACGGACCGTCAGCGGGCGGTCTGGAACATCGGGTGAATGACCCGGTCGCCCGGTTTGAGGTTGAGGCGCTGCGCAGTTCCGCCGTTGAGTTCGAGCACGGCGCGGACCTTTCCGTCGGAATAGACGCTCGCCTCTGAAAACGGCACGGTTCGCTGCGCGATGTTCACCACGCGGCCATCGTGCGCGATAAACAGCATGTCGAGCGGAATGCGCGTATTGCGCATCCACATCATCACCTGCTGATCCGCCTTGAAATCGAACAGCATGCCCGCATCGGGGGCGAGGGCCGTCCGGTGCATGAGGCCGAGCTGCCGCCGATCGTCCGTATCGGCGATCTCGACCGTGAATTTGTGGCGCGCGCCGCCCGCCGCCTCGATGGTCAGCGCCGATGTCGGAAAACTGACCGCCCCTTGCGCCGCGCCCGGCGTCGTTCCGGCCAGCATAGCTCCGACCACGGCGAAACAGGCGATCAGGCCCATTGCGGCCCGGCGATGGATCGGTCCGATCATCGATCAAGCTCCTTATTGCATTCTTCGCATGTCTTTACCCCGCCCCGAGCGTTGCTGGCAACGGCTCGTCGTCCGGGACCAGCGACCCGGCGGCGATCATTTCGATTGCCGGGCGGATCGGTCCCGGGTTCGGCGGATCGACCAGCGTCGTGAACCAGCGTTCGGGCCGCGCCTCGTTGCGGCGGCGGTTCCATTGCAGATCGCGTAAAACCGCTTCGGCCGCTGGCGGCGTGCGTTGCGGAATCGGAATGCCGTTCAATGTCGCCCACACGCCGGCCCAGCAACGGGCGACGGCCCATGGATTGTAGCCGCCGCCGCCCAGCACCAGAAGCCGCGGCGCCAACTCCATCAGCGCCCCCACGGTTCGCCACAATGCGCCGTTAGACAG
>JACQAF010000130.1 GCA_016195145.1 Rhodospirillales bacterium | reverse complement strand
GATTTACAGGATATAAAATCTGAACAGAAGCAAAAGCAATCTCGGAAACCGCTTTAATCTTGTTAATCCTGTGAATTCTGTCTATTTCTTTTTCTTTTTTAGGCTAACCCAAGCTTCTGCGAACCGGACCAACCGTCAGAACCTCAACCAGGAACTCCAGACGCTCGCCAGCGAAAACAACAAACTGATCGCCCGATTGAATGAGGAACTCGATGCATATCTGCGCAATCGGCTGATCCTGCTCGTTGGGATCGCCGTCGTCGGGATTTTCGGTGCGCTCGCGCTGGCCATCGTCGCCGTGCGGGGGGTCATCGTGCGGCCGGTCGTCGGCTTGACCGCGACGATGAAGGCGCTGGCCACCGGCGATCATGCGGTCGTCATTCCCGGCCTCGACCAGCAGGACGAGATCGGCGAAATGTCCCGCGCTGTCGCCGTGTTCAAGGACAGCATGGCGAAAAACGCCGAGCTTGAGCGCGCTCGGCAGGCGGAGAACGAGATCAAGGAAAAGCGCCGGGCGACGATGGAAAAGCTCACCCGCGATTTCGGCGTGGCGATCGATGCGGTGGTCGGCGCGGTCGCTTCGGCGGCGACGCAGATGCAGTCCTCGGCCAAGATCATGTCGGAGACGGCCGAGGACACCTCGCGCCGTACGACGATGGTGGCGCGCGCCTCCGGCGAGGCTTCGTCCAACGTGCAGACGGTGGCGACGGCGGCCGAGGAGCTGTCGGCCTCGATCGCCGAGATCGGCCGCCAGGTTGAGCAGTCGAGCAAGATCACCCGTCAGGCAGTGGACGAGGCCGGACGTACGAATGTCTCGGTTCAGGGCCTGGCCCAGGCGGCGCAGAAGATCGGCGACGTGGTCAAGCTGATCAACGCCATCGCCGGTCAGACCAATCTCCTCGCCCTCAACGCCACCATCGAGGCGGCGCGGGCGGGCGAAATGGGCAGGGGCTTTGCGATTGTCGCCTCGGAGGTGAAGAGCCTGGCCAACCAGACGGCCAAGGCGACCGAGGACATCGCCGCCCAGGTTAACGCCATCCAATCGGCGACCAGGGATTCGGTCGCCGTCATCCAGGGCATCGGCGCGACGATCGGCGAGGTGAGTCAGATCGCCACGGCTATCGCCTCGGCGGTGGAGGAGCAGGGTGCGGCGACGCAGGAGATCGCGCGCAACGTCCAGGAAGCGGCCAAGGGCACCGAAGACGTTTCGTCGAATATCAGTGGCGTGACCAGGGCGGCTGGCGAGACCGGACAGGTTGCGGGGCAGGTGCTTTCGGCGGCGGGCGATCTCGCCAAGCAATCGGAGCAGTTGCGCAGCGAGGTCGACCGGTTCCTGGCCGCCGTGCGCGCCGCCTAGGGCGGGCTTTACCGCCGTGGCGCTGCGGCGCGGGCGAGACGGTCGTTGATCGCAGCGCCCAGCCCGCGATCGGGAATCCGCGCCACGGCGATCGCCGAAAATTCCGGCCGGTCGAGCGCGCGCAGCATGGCGAACAGGTTGCTCGCCGCTTCGGCAAGATCGCCGCTCGGCGAAAGGTTTCGCACGGCTTCTGGCCGCAGCTTCGCCGGCGTCTTGCCGAAGGCGAGATAGGCTTCGGCGCGGCGCGGCGCGGCGGCGGCGAGGCGTAGCGGCAGCGTCGGCGCATAATGGCTCGGTAACTGGCCGGGGGATTTCAGCTTGCGCCCGGCCCCGGCGCGGCCAAGCGGGCCAATGACGCGTTCGATCGCCTCGCGCGGCACGCCGCCCGGGCGCAACAGCACCGCCGCCGGCCCGGACAGATCGACCACCGTCGATTCGACGCCGACCTGGCATCGCCCTCCGTCAAGAATAAGCGACACGCGCGGGCCGAGCGAGCGAGCGACATCGCGGGCGGCGGTCGGGCTGATCCGGCCGGAACGGTTGGCGCTGGGCGCGGCGACCGGCCGGCCGACGGCGCGCAGCAGCGCCAGGGCGACCGGATGGTCGGGCACCCGCACGGCCAGCGTATCGAGGCCGGCCGAGGCGAGCCACGAAACCCGGCAACCCGGTCGGCGGGGCAGGATGAGCGTTAACGGCCCCGGCCAGAAGGCGCTGGCGAGCGCCCGGGCGCGGGCGTCGAAACGCACCAGACGCGCCGCGGCGCGCAGATCGCCGAGATGAACGATCAGGGGATTGAAACGCGGCCGGGCCTTGGCGGCGAAAATCCCGGCCACCGCCCGGTCCGATGTCGCATCGCCGCCGAGGCCGTAAACGGTTTCGGTCGGAAAGGCGACCGGCGCGCCGCGACGCAGCAGGGCGGCGGCGCGGGCGATGGCGGCGCGGGTCGGCTTGGCGATGCGGGATGGACGGCGGGGCATGGCGACAAATTGCCTAGCACAGGCGGCGGAAAACAAAAACAAAAGAGCCGTCGCTCGAAAGCGACGGCTCCCTTGATCAACGATCATTTATGGTTCGTCCACCACCCGCGGCATGACGGGAACCCAGTCACCGCAAAGGAGTTGCGGCGGCTTATGCGTGACCGTACAGCGACGATCACGTTTAAAATGATACGCGCAACGGCGGTTTCCGGCAAGGGCGCGGCGGCGAAAAATTTGCCGGAACTTGCCGCTGTTCAACCAAGCGTCACGACGGTCGCGTGCAACCTGGCGGGCGGCGGCACGGCGTTATGGGGGGAGGGGCGCCGCCTGCATATCGTAGGCGATGGTGCAAAGAGGGGTGGGGAAAAACTGACCAACTGAGGAAACTCGGATTTGCTTGTCGGCGCGCCCGCTGAATTCGAGGGCCCACGGACCGACGACCTTGACTTGCTGCAGATTGCCTTCGGCGTCGATTTGGCCTTTGAATTCGACCGTGCCTTCGACGAGCTCGACCTCCCCCGATGCGTTATCGCCATCGATCACAAGCTGTATCGAACGGGGCTCGCACGCGTAACGGAGGCCGCGCGGGTTCTTGAAAAGGACGGTGGCATTGTTCGACGAGAAAGCCCGTCGTGCGCCCGGAATGGCCGGGGCCGCGGCTTGTTGGGGGGAGAACCGGGGGGCCGATGCGGCGGACGCCAGCCGGGCGTCGTCGCGCTGCATGTCGTAGGTAAGGGTACAGATTCCGACGCCGCCGCCCTGCATAATCATCTTGATCTGGCCGTCGACGCGACCGCTGACAAGGAGACGCCACGATCCGTCGACGTTGACCTGATAGAGATTGCCCTCGCCGTCGACCCGGCCGGAAAATCTCGCGGTTCCTTCGGCCAGATCGATTTCGCCCGCCGCGCGATCCCCCTCGACGACGATGCGCATGGCGCGCGGCTCGCACTTATAGAGGCTCGCGTAGTTGCTACGGGCCGCAACGGCGCCCTTGCTCGACGAGAAGGTTGTGCGTGCGGCCGGCGCGGCTTGCGCCGCTGCCGTCGGCACGATGTCCGATTCCCGCTGCAGCTTGGCCCCGATCACGCACTGGCCTGAGTCGAGATTGATCGCCTCGATACGCAGTGCATCGACCCTGCCGCTCACCGCGATTCCCCATTTCCCGTCGATCTGCACCGCGCTCAGACGCCCGGCATCGTCGGTGCGCGCCGAGAACTCGGCGAGCCAGCCCTCGCTCATGCGAATCTCGCCCGTCGCCCGGCGGCCATTGACGATGATGCGGACGGGCATGGCGCTGCAACTGAAGCGCAAATCGCTGCGTACGGTGCGTGTCTCGACCGCGCCGATGCCGGTCCAGATGCCGCGAAATGCCAATGGCTGACCAGCCACAGCGGCGACTGCGCCGATGGCTGGCGCCGCCGCGACCTGCGTCGGGGCGGCCGAAGGGGTCGGTTGCGGCGTCGGCGGCGGGGTTGCAACGACGGTCCCTGCGGCCGGGGCTCCCGTAGCGACGGCCGTCGCCGGCTTCGCCGACAGCTCAGCCAGCCGAACGCGCGCGAAAGCGGCGAAGTTTCCCGATGGATATTGTTCGAGATAGGCCTGGAACATCGTCGGGTTGGTGCTGGCCTTGATCCAGTCCCAGAAAATCAGTTCCTTGTCGGCCGCCGATGGCGCAGCCGGCGCGGCGTTCGCGGCGGCTGGCTTTGCGGCGCGCAACGCGGCCAGCCGGCTGCGGGCCAGCGCGACGAACGTGCCGTTCGGGTATTTGTCGATATAGGCCTGAAGCTCGACCTGATTGTTGCTGCCCTTGACCGAATCCCAGAAGGCGAGCTCGACCGTTTGGGGATCGATGGGCGCGGCCGGTCCGGTCAGCGACGCGACGGACGCCGCGGCGCCCGGCGAGAAATAGAAATCGCCGGTCAGCGACGAGGCTTCCCACGGGATCTGCGATTCGTTCGATTTCTGCATCACCGCGACGCGCACGCGCTTGAACACATCCTCGATCTTGAGGCCCGGCAGGCGCAGCGCCCCGAGAAGTTCTTGCGTGTACAGGCCGTTCTCGCCCTCGCCGTCGGCCGCCACCTTGCCGGGCGCGGTAGCGTAGGCGATCAGCGTGCCGGTCGGCGCGTTGATCTGCGCGAGGCCGCCGGATACAGAGCGGAAGCGCCGCTCGAACGGGTTGTTCCGGCAGGCGTCGAGGATCACCATGCTGACCCGCGTGCGCGCCGCCTGCATCTGGTCGAGCACCGCCTCGACGTCGAGCGTCTCCAGCCGCACCCGCTGTTCAGAGGTGATGCGCGCATCGACCGGCACCATGTAGTTCCGCCCCTGGACCTGGATGCCATGCCCGGCGAAGAAGAACAGGCCGACCGCGCCCTCGCTCAGCTTCTCGCCGAACTCGCCGACCGCGTCGTTGATCTGCGTCTTGGTTGCGTCCTCGCGCAGGATCACTTCAAACCCCTGCTCGCGCAGGGTCTTGGCCATGGCGCGGGCGTCGTTGACCGGGTTCTTGAGCGGGGCCTCTTTATAGGCGCTGTTGCCAATGATCAGGGCGACGCGTTTTTCGCCCCCCGATCCGCTAGGTGCGGCTGCGGCCAAGACGGCGCTTCCCGCCAGGAGTAATCCTGCCAGGCCGAGCCGGCATGCAATGCGAAGTATCGGGCTCATGTCTCTAACCGGCCCCATCGTGCGATATGGCGCGGGGCGACGCTGTGACGCCGGTCACATGAATATATTGCTATATTAGCGTTGAATCCCCGGCCGGTTCAAGCGGTGCCCCGGGCGAGGAAATCGGGATTGCGGAAGCCGGACTTGCCATAGAGAAGAGGTCGGCCGTCGAGCGTCGTCACCGTCCCGCCTGCCGCTTCGAGAATGGCGTGGCCGGCGGCGGTATCCCACTCCATGGTCGGGCCGAGGCGTGGGTAAAGATCGGCCGCCCCCTCGGCGACCAGCCCGAACTTGACCGCGCTACCGATCGTCCGGCGTTCGGCGACAGGGAATTCATCGAGATAGGCGGCGAGCGCCGCCTTGTCGCCATGGCTGCGGCTCGACACGGCGACCAGCCCGGCGGCGGGCGGCGGGCGCACGCGGATGGCGTGCGGCGCATCCTTGCCGCGTGCGACGGTGGCGGTACCGGGGCCGCGGGCGGCATAGGTTGCGCCGCCGACCGGCGCATGCACGACGCCGAGCACCGGTCGGCGGTTTTCGATCAGCGCGATGTTGACCGTGAACTCGCCGTTGCGGGCGACAAACTCGCGCGTGCCGTCGAGCGGATCGACGAGCCAGAACGTCGCCGACGCATTCACGCCGGAAAGTTTTTCCGCCCCCGCCGCGCCGAGGCGGGCGATGGCTTCTTCCGAGATCACCGGCGTGCCGGGCGTCAGGCGGGCGAGACCGTCGAGGATCAGCGCCTCGGCCGCCTCGTCGGCCTCGGTCACCGGCGAGGCGTCGGCCTTGGCGCGGACCGAAAATCCCTCGGCGTAGAATTTGAGCGCCGTCTTGCCGGCGGCCTGCGCCAGCGCGACGACCTCGACGAGCAGCGCCGCGCGGTCGGCGGCGCTCACTCCGCCGCCTGTTTGGCTCCGGCCGCGTCGATCAGGCGCCAAATCTTCTCAGGCGTCGCCGGCATGTCGACATTGCGGATACCGAACGGCGTCAACGCATCGACCACGGCGTTGATCGTCGCCGGCGGCGCGCCGATCGCCCCGGCCTCGCCAGAGCCCTTGACGCCGAGCGGGTTGTTGCGGCACGGCACCTCGTTATAGGCGAAGGAGAAAAATGGCACGTCGTCGGCGCGCGGCATGCAGTAATCCATGAACGAACCGGTCAGGAGCTGGCCGGACTCGCGATCATAGACGCAAGATTCATAGAGCGCCTGGCCGATGCCCTGCACCGTGCCGCCATGCACCTGCCCGGCGAGCATGAGGGGGTTAACCACCTTGCCGAAATCATCGACCACGGTGTAGCGGACGATTTCGACCGTGCCGGTGGCACGGTCGATCTCCAGCTCGCAGATATGGCAGCCATTCGGAAAGGTCGAGCCGGCGGGGATATGGTTGGATGTCTCGTCGAGCCCTGGCGACATGCCCTTGGGCAGCTTCGCCATGTTGAAGCTCGCCTTGACGATCTGCTCCATCGAGCGCGTACGATCGGTGCCGGCGATGCGGAAAACGCCGTCTTCGAACTCGATGTCGGCTTCCGCCGCTTCGAGGAGATGAGCTGTGAGCTTCTTGCCCTTGGCGATGATCCGCTCGGCCGCGCCAAGCACGGCGCTGCCGCCGACCGACAGCATGCGGCTGCCGCCGGTCAGGCCCGGATAGAGGATCTGGTCCGTGTCGCCCTGGATGACGCGCACGCTCTCGAACGGCACGCCGAGCCGGTCGGCGACGAGCTGCGCGTAGGTCGTTTCGTGGCCCTGGCCGTTCGACTGGTTGCCGATCAGGACGGCGACGCCGCCGGCCGCGTCGAAGCGGATCTGGGCGGTCTCGTCGTTGCCGCCGCCGCAGGCCTCGATATAGGTCGCCATGCCGATGCCGCGCAGCTTACCGCGCTTGGCCGCCTCGGCGCGGCGGGCGGGAAAGCCGGCCCAGTCGGCGGCCTTTATCGCGTCGTCCATGTTCTTGGCGAACTCGCCGCTGTCATAAACGCTGCCGAGCGCGGTGCGATACGGCATCGCCGAGGGCGGAATGAAGTTCCGCCGCCGGATCTCGTCGGGGCCGAGACCGGTTTCGCGCGCCGCCGCATCGACGATCCGCTCGACGACGTAATTCGCCTCGGGCCGGCCGGCGCCGCGATAGGCGTCAAGCGGCGCGGTGTTGGTGTAGACGCCGGTCACCTCGACGAAGATCGCCGGCGTCGTGTAGCAGCCGGCGAGCATCGCCGAGCCGGCCATGGTCGGGATGAACGGTCCGTAATTCGAGAAATAGGCGCCGAGATTGGCCGTCGTCCGGACATGCAGGCCGAGAAACTTCCCGTCCTTGTTGAGCGCCAGTTCGGCATGCGTGCGGTGGTCGCGGCCGTGGCTGTCGGTGAGGAAGGCGTCGGAACGCTCGCCGGTCCATTTCACCGGCCGGCCGAGGGCGCGAGCGGCGAACATCGCTCCGATATATTCGGGATAGAGGAACAGCTTCATGCCGAAACCGCCGCCGACATCGCCGGTGACGACGCGCACGCGATTCTCCGGCACCTTGAAGATGTCACCGGCCAGCATCTTGCGCAAACCCGATCCGCCCTGGGTCGAGGCGTAGAGCGTCCAACGTCCCTCGGCCGACGACCACGCGCCGATCGCCCCGCGGGGCTCCATCGAATTGGGCACCACACGATTATTGACCAGGTCGATCCTGACCGCGCGATGCGCCTCGGCAAATTGTACCTTGGTCTTCGCCTCGTCGCCCGTCGTCCAGTCAAAGGCGACGTTGTCCTTGGCGAAGTCCCAGATCTGCGGCGCGCCTTCGGCCCGCGCGATCTCGCTGTCGGCGATGGCGGGCAGCGGATCGTACTCGACTTCGATCAGTTCGGCGGCGTCTTTCGCCTCGGCGAGGGTTTCGGCGACGACCATCGCCACCGTGTCGCCGACAAAACGCACGCGTTCCTGTGCGATGGCCGGGCGCGGCGGAACCTTGAGCGGCGATCCGTTACGGTTCTGCAGGGGAATGTTGCAGGGAATATTGCCGATCCCGGCCGCCTTGAGATCGGCGCCGGTGAAGACGCCGAGCACGCCCGGTGCCGCGCGCGCCGCGTCGGCGTCGATCCGGACAAGCTTGGCGTGGGCGTGCGGCGAACGCAGGAAATGGGCATAGGCCTGACGCGGCAGGACGACGTCGTCGAGATAATTGCCGGCGCCGGTGAGCAGACGTTGATCTTCGACCCGGCGAACCGGTTGACCGATACCGAACTTGACCATGAGTGTAAGACCCCGTGTTTCCCCGCATTGCGGCAGGGACGAAAACGACATGAACGGCGATTAGATAATGTCGTGGCAAGGCTTGGCAAGCCCGGCGGCACTAGTCGGGTCGGATGATCGGGCGCGGGCAGGGCCTGTTCTCGGCCGACGAGCGCGCGGCAGTCTTTGCGCCGGTTGTGCAACTAAAGGATGATAATTATACTGGAAAAACGATTTTAACTAGAAAAATGGAGGGGGTAATGTCCATCAGCAAAGCCAAAGCGGATCGTCTTGCTGCCACCGGCAAACAACAGGCCGTCATTCGCAAATCGTGCACGAAATGTGCGATTTTTGGGTTTGTGGGGATGTCGCTGATCGTCGCGGCAATCGCCTACGCCCTCTACCGTCTGCTTTAGGAGGCGGCGATGGCGAACTGCCTCGAATATGCGACGCAGACCACCCAGGAATGCTCGCAATACGCTGACCAGGGACATAACGAATGCGCGGCATGGCGGGCGGAATGTTGCGATTGGTGGCCGTGTAGCTGGTTATGCGAGATCGTCAGCTGGTTCTGCGATGCCTGGTATTGGGTGGCGAACGTCGTCTGCGTCGCCTGGGTCGTGGTTACGACGGTCGTGTGCGTGGTATGGGACGTGGCGACGACGATCATCAACGCCATCGTCGAAACCATCGCCTCGACGATCGGCTGGATTTTCGATGCGATTGCCTTTCTGGTCGAGCTGATCTTTTCGATCCCGATTCTCGGCCGGTTGCTCCGCTGGCTATGGGGGATCATTCTTACCGTCGTTTCGTTCATCGCCGGGCTGTTCGATTCGCTCGCCTGGATCATCGGCATCCGGCCGGAGAAAAAGCTTCGCGTCTGCGTGATCGTGCTGCGCGATGAAGCGGATAATGTCGTGGCCAATCTCGACACTGTGAAGAACAACCTTCAGGCCGCCGTCGATATTTACCGCGACCAGGCCAATGTCCGCGTGATCAAGTCGGCGCCATTCCAGTACGATTCCGGCTTTGCCGGCGCCGAGACGGTCGATGATAGCTGGTTGCATGTCATGGGTTCGTCGAGCGCGGCAGACATACTCGATGTCGGCTGCGATACCTCGGCGGCCGGCGAAGACCTGTGGGTGCCCGGCACCAAGTTCGAGTTCCTGAGCGCCGTCTATTGCTTCTTCCAGAACAGCCGCAAGGTTCTGGGCTATGGCGCGCCGATCACCGTCTTCGTCGTGCGTAGCGTGGGCGACACCGCGACTGCCGGCTGCTCGATGGGCCCGCTCAACGATTACGTTACCATCGAGGGGCGGAATCCGGTCTGCATTGCCCATGAGATGGGGCATTCGTGCAGCCTCTGGCATGTCGATGAAGGCGGCAATCTGATGAATCCGGTTTGCGGCGGGACCCAGATCGCCTGGTGGCAGGCGGTTCTCCTCCGCGCCTCGCGCCATGTCTCGTATTTCTAGTCTCTGACCGGGGCCGGGCGTCCGCTGGCGCGACGCCCGGCCTTTACCCCGCGGGGGCGGGGCGCGATACTGATGCCCCCATGTGCGGACGATTCGCCCTCACCACGCCGATCGAGGTCTTGCGCCAGGCCTTTGGCTTCGTCGGTCCGGCGCCCAACCTGCCGGCGCGCTGGAACATCGCGCCGACGCAGTCGACGCCGGTGATCCGCCGGGCGGAGAGCGGCGGGCGCGAGCTGGCGGCGCTGCGCTGGGGCCTCGTACCCTATTGGGCCGATAGCCCGTCGATCGGCGCCAAGATGATCAATGCGCGCGCCGAGACGGTGGCGGAGAAGCCCGCTTTCCGCGCCGCGTTCAAGGCGCGGCGCTGCCTCGTGCCGGCCGACGGATTCTACGAATGGCCGACGCGCGGCGATCTCGCCTCGCGCCAGCCGGTTCTGTTCCGCCGCCGCGACGGCGGACCCTTCGCCTTCGCCGGCCTGTGGGAGCGCTGGGTTCCGGCGGCTGGCGGGTTGATCGAAAGTTTCGCCATTGTCAGCACGGCGGCGAACGAGATCATGGCGCAGTATCACGAGCGCGTGCCGGTGGTACTGGCGCCCGGGGATTATGCGGCATGGCTCGACCCGGCCGCCGATGCGCGAGCGTTGCTCAAGGCGCCGCCGTCGGATTGGTTTTCGGCCGCCGCGTTTCAACCTATGTCAACGACGTGCGGCATGACGACGCCGGCTGTTTCGCCCCGCCGGTCGACGAGCCCCCGCCGCCGGCGAAGCCGTCACGCAAGCCGCGCGCCCGGCCGGCCGACGACCGTCAGCCGAGCCTGTTCTAACGCCCGGAAGCGAAGAGCCGCCCCATGAGCCCCGACAACCTGCCCCGCGTCACCTATTCGAATATCGGCGTCGATTTCACGCCGCTGCACGACATGCTCGATGCGGCCATCCCGGCGTTCAAGCGGGGGCTCGGCGTCTTTCACCCCAACCTGATCGCCGGCAAGGCGGACTGGGACGGCCGGCGCTATCGCGAGCGCAGCCCGATCGACGACCGGCTGCTGGTCGGCGAATTCGTCGAGGCTACGGCGGCGGCGGTCGACCGGGCGGTGAAGGCGGCGAAGCGCGCGTTTGCCGCCTGGGCGGCGACGCCGTGGCCGGAACGGGTGGCGACGCTGCGTCGCGCGGCCGATATTCTCGCGCGGCGCAAATACGATCTCGGCATCGCCTGCCTGATCGAGGTCGGCAAGTCGCGGCTCGAATCGATGGGCGAGGCGGAAGAAGCGCACGATCTCATTGCTTATTACTGCGACGAGATGGAGCGCAATCGCGGCTTCGCCCGCGACATGCGGCGCGCCTTCCCGCAAGAGGCGACATCGCTGGTCTTGCGCCCTGTCGGTGTGTTCGGCGTCATCGCGCCGTTCAATTTTCCGGCAGCGCTGTCGATCAACATGATCGCCGGGGCGCTGCTCGGCGGCAACACGGTGGTCTACAAGCCGGCGCCGCAGGCGGGGCTCGCCGGCCGGCTGCTCGTCGATGCGCTGATCGAAGCGGGCTTGCCCGCGGGCGCCATCAACCTGCTGTGCGGCGAGGCGGCGGGGAGACGACTGGCCAATCACCCCGGCCTCGATGGTATTGCCTTCACCGGCAGCCATGCGGTGGGGATGGAGATTTATCGCAAATTCGCGAAGGGCGTATACGCACGCCCGGTGGTAGTCGAAATGGGCGGCAAGAATCCCGCCTATGTCACCGCCAAGGCCGATCTCGACGCGGCGGCCGAGGGCGTCATGCGCTCGGCCTTCGGCCTGCAGGGCCAGAAATGCAGCGCCTGGTCGGTGGTCTATGTCGAGCGCGCGGCGCACAAGGACTTTCTGCATCTTTTGCGCGACAAGACGGCGAAGCTGAAGATCGGCGATCCCGAGAGCCGCGACGTCTACATGGGCCCGGTGATCGACGCCGAGGCGGGCCGGCGCTATGCCCGCGCGGTCGCTGCGGCGCGCAAGGCGGGGAAGGTGGTGTGCGGGGGCGAACGCCTGAAAGGCGATCCGTACAATCATGGCTGCTACGTGACGCCGACGGTCGTCGCCGGACTGCCCGACGGTCATCGCCTCAACCGCGACGAGCTGTTCCTGCCCTTCGTCTCGGTGGTTCCGTGCTCCAGCCTCGCCGACGGCATCGCGCGGGGAAATCGCGTCGTCTACGGCCTGACCGCCGGCGTCTACAGCGACGACGCCGGGGAGATCGATTTTTTCTTCAACACGGCCGAGGCCGGCGTGCTCTATGCCAACCGCCGCTCGGGCACCACCACCGGCGCCTGGCCGGGCATCCAGACGTTTTGCGGCTGGAAGGGCTCGGGCGTGTCGGGCAAGGGCGGGCTCGGGCCGTTCTACCTGCCGCAATTCATGCGTGAGCAAAGCCGCACGGCGATGGAGCGCTAAGGGCGGCGCGTCGCGTACCGGCCGCTTGCACGGCGGACAGAATTGTACGCCGACATCTTTGCCGCGCCCCGCTCTTGACCCTTGCGGCGAAAGCGGCGAGCATTGCCGCGTTCCGAGGGGAGCCCCGGGAGGGGCTGAGAGACCGCAAAGCGGCCGCGTTCGGCGCGCCGTCCGCGGATACCCTTCGAACCTGATCCGGATCATGCCGGCGAAGGGAGAGGGACAAGCATGAAGGCCATTCGCACGATTCTTCGCGCCGTTTCGGTGGCGGCGCTCGGTTTCCTCGCGGCGCTGTCGGTGCCCGGCGCAGGCGTGGCGGCCACACGGCTCGTCGTCTACACGACGCTCGAAGCCGATCATGTCGCCGAGTTCAAGAAAGCATTCGAGGATGACAATCCCGAGATCGAAATTGTATGGATACGCGATTCGACCGGGGTGGTGACGGCGAAGCTGGTCGCCGAGAAGGACAGCCCGCGCGGCGACGCAATCTGGGGCCTCGCGGTCACCAGCATGCTGCTGCTCGACAAGGAAGGGCTGCTGCTGCCCTACGCGCCGGATAACCTTGCCGAGATCAAGCCAAGCTTCCGCGACCCCAAGATCCCGCCGGCCTGGGTGGGGATGGAGGCGTGGGCGGCGGCGCTGTGCTTCAACACCATCGAGGCGGCGCGGATTAACCTGCCGCGCCCGTCGTCGTGGTACGACCTGCTCGATCCTGCGTTCAAGGGACGGCTGGTGATGCCGCACCCGGCCTCGTCGGGCACCGGGTATTTCCATGTCTCGGCCTGGATCCAGATGTTTGGCGAGGAGAAGGCGTGGCAGTATATGGATCGCCTGCACGACAATATCGCCGTCTACGTCCATTCGGGCGGCAAGCCGTGCCGGATGGCGGCGGCGGGCGAATATGCGGTCGGCATCGCCTATGAGCTTGCCGGCACCAGCGCCCGGCAGAAGGGCGCGCCTATCGACACGCTGTTGATGAAGGAGGGTGGCGGCTGGGACATGGATTCTGCCGGCATTATCCGCGGCACGCGCAACCTCGACGCGGCCAGGCGGCTGATGGACTGGGCGGCGAGCCGCAAGGCGAACCAGCTTTACAGCAAGTTCGTCAGCCAGGTGGCCATTCCGGGTATCGTCTCGCCGATCCCGTTCTATCCGCCAGGGGTAGCGGAATCGATGATCCGCAACGACTTCGCCTGGGCCTCGGCCAACCGCGCGCGCATCCTCGCCGAGTGGCAGAAACGCTATGACGGCAAGGCGGAGAAGCGCTGAACGGCATGCCCGCTGCCGCCGCTGTGGCGCGGGGCGGCGGCGATGGCTTATGATCGGCTGATGCAGCCCGTTCCCCTCGATGATCTGGCCGCGCGCATCAAGCCCGGCCTACTGATCGCCATCCCGCCCGATTATTCGGGCGTATCGGTGGCCGCGACGCGGGCGTTGGTCGCGCGCGGCGCGACGGGCTTGCGCTTTCTCGCCGTGCCGACATCGGGCATCCAGATCGACATCTTGATCGGCGCGGGCTGCGTGGCCGAACTCGAAGCGGCGGCGGTCACGCTCGGCGAACAGGGGCTGGCGCCGCGTTTCACCGCTGCGATCAAGGCTGGATCCATCGTCATGCGCGACACGACCTGCCCGGCGGTGCATGCCGCGCTTCAGGCGAGCGAGAAGGGCGTTCCCTTCATGCCGCTGCGCGGCCTGATCGGCAGCGATATTCTTGCCCACCGGCCCGACTGGCGGCTGGGCGACAATCCTTTTGTCCCGGTCGGCGCGAACCGCGCCGACCCGATCGTCTTCCTGCCCGCCATCCGGCCGGATATCGCGCTGTTCCATGCCGCGATGGCCGACCGCGAAGGCAATGTGTGGGTCGGCCGCCGGCGCGAGCTCGTCACCATGGCGCATGCGGCGAAAGAGACGATCGTGACCGTCGAGAAGATCGTCGACGACTCGTTGCTCGCCGACGAGGCGAGCGCCGCTGGCACGCTGCCGGCGCTTTATGTATCGGCGATTGCCGAAGCGCCGCGCGGCGCGTGGCCGCTCGGCCTCGCCGGCGTCTATCCGGCCGATACAGATGCGCTGGCCGGCTACGCCGAGGCGGCGCGGACCGAGGCCGGCTTCCGCGCCTGGCTCGATCGTTTTCTCGATGCGCCCTCCGCCGCCGCCTGAACCGATGGATATTGCGCGTACTGAATTGCTGATTGCGGCCATCGCCCGGCTGCTCGACGGCTGCCGGACCATCGCCATCGGCAATTCCTCGCCGATCCCCGGCTCGGCGGCGCTGCTGCTGCGCGCCAGGACCGGCGGCGCCACGCGCGTCCTCATGCTCGGCAGCGTCAAGCACAACGCCTTTACCGATGGCGCGCGCGAGCTGTTCGATTGCGCGGCGCAGGGGCGGATCGACGCCTTTTTTCTCGGCGGCGGGCAGATCGACGGCGAGGCGAATATCAACCTTGTCGGTGTCGGCGAACACCCGCGCTGGCAGCAGCGTTTTCCCGGCTCGTTCGGCTCGGCCTATCTCTATTACCTGATTCCGCGCGTCATCCTGTTCCGCGAGGAGCACACGCCGCGGGTGCTGGTGCCGAAGGTCGATTTCGTCAGCGCGCCGGGCATCAGCCCGCCCGAGGTCTATCGCCGTGGCGGGCCGGCGGCGCTGGTCACCGGGCGCTGCGTGTTCGATTTCGACCGCGACCGGCGGCGCTTCCGGCTCGCCAGCATTCATCCCGGCGAGACGGCGGACAGCATCCGCGTCCATACCGGCTTCGATTACGATGCGCCGGCCGATGTGCCGGTTACGCCGCCGCCGGAACCGCGCGATCTCGACCTGTTGCGCGGGCGGGTGGCCGGCGAGATCGCCGAGACCTATCCGCGCTTCGCGCGCGAGCTGTTCGGCGCGGCGCGGATTTCGGCGGCGGAGTGAGCGGAGGATCGGGACGTGACGACGAACGGAGCGAACGGCAAGGCGGGCGGCGCGCTCGCGGGCGTGCGGGTGATCGATCTCACCCGCGTTCTCGGCGGGCCCTACTGCACGCAGATGCTCGGCGACCACGGCGCCGACGTGATCAAGATCGAACCGCCGCAGGGCGACGAGGTGCGCGACTGGGGCCCGCCCTTCCGCGACGACACGGCGTCCTATTTCGTCGGCATCAACCGCAACAAGCGCACGCTCGCCCTCGACCTCGGCGCGGCCGAGGGACGGGACGTGCTGTTGCGCCTGCTCGAAGGGGCGGACGTGCTGATCCACAACTACAAACCCGGTACGCTGGAAAAATGGGGCATTGGCTATGACGGGTTCCTCGCCGCGCGGTTTCCGCGCCTCGTCTACTGCCACATCACCGGGTTCGGGGCCGACGGACCGCTCGGCGGCCTGCCCGGCTACGACGCGGCGGTGCAGGCGGTTTCCGGCTTGATGAGCGTCAACGGCACGAAGGAATCGGGACCGATCCGCATGGGCACGCCGATCGTCGATCTCGGTACCGGCCTCAACGCCGCCATCGGCATCCTGCTGGCGCTGCACGAGCGCAATCGCAGCGGCAAGGGACAGGCGGTCGACGTGAGCCTCTATGACAGCGCGATCGCGCTTCTTCATCCGCAGGCGGCGAACTATCTGATGTCGGGCAAGCCGCCGCAACGCACCGGCAATGCGCATCCCAATATCTCGCCCTATGACTGCTACGCCACGGGGACGAAGCCGGTTTTCCTCGCCGTCGGCAACGACCGGCAGTTCCGCCGGCTATGCGTCGAGCTCGGCGCGCCGCAGATGCCCGACGACGCGCGCTTCCGCACCAACGCCGACCGGGTGACCAACCGCGACGCGCTCGGCGACGCGCTTGAACGCCTGCTCGCCAACCATGACGGGGCGAAGCTCGCCGACCGTCTGCTCAAGATCGGCGTGCCGTGCGGCGCGGTGCTCGATATCCCCGACGTTCTCGCCGCGCCGCACACCACACACCGCGCGATGGTGGTCGAAGAAGGCCCCTATCGAGGAACCGGAACGCCGATCAAGATGGGGCGCAGCAAGGGCGGCCTGCGTTTCGGACCGCGGCGCTTCAACCAGGATGGCCGCGACATCCTGCGCGAGGCGGGTTATGGGCCGGAAGAAATCGCCGCGCTCGAGCGGTCGGGTGCCGTGGTCGGCGAGCGGCGCAAGGGTGGGGGCGAGTAACGATGGCCGAGATCGTCAATTTGCGCGGCAAGCGCAAGGCGCAAGCCCGCGTCACGGCGGCAGCCAAGGCGGCAGAGAACCGCGCGCGGTTCGGCCGGGCGAAGCCGGCGCGCAAGCTCGATGCGGCCGAGGCGGCGCGCGCCGCGGCCGAGTTGGCCGGCAAGAAAATCGACCGCTAGCCCGAGGATAGAATGGCGATCCATTTCACGCCTGAGGAACTTGCCGACCGACGGGCGCGCGCTTGCGCGCGAATGACGGAGGAGGGGATCGACGGGCTTCTCGTCTTCCGGCAGGAAAGTCTCTATTACCTCACCGGCTACGATACCTTCGGCTACGTTTTCTTTCAGTGCCTGTATCTCAGCGCCGACGGGCGGATGACCCTTCTCACCCGCGCGCCCGACCGCCTGCAGGCACAACACACCTCGGTGATCGAAGATATCCGCATCTGGATGGACGGGCCGGACGCGAAACCGGCGGAGGAACTGCGCGCCATCCTCGACGGGCACGGCTGCGCCGGCCAGCGCCTCGGCGTCGAGTGGGAATCCTATGGCCTGACGGCGCGCAACGGCCAACGCCTTGCCGCTGCCCTTGACGGGTTTTGCACGCTGACCGATGCGTCGGAGCTGGTCAGCCGCCTGCGCGCATTCAAGAGCCCAGCCGAGATCGCTTATGTCCGCCGCGCGGCGGAGCTGGCCGACGACGCGCTCGAGGCCGGCCGCCGGCTCGCCGTCCCCGGCGTGTTCGAGGGCGATATCATCGCCGCCATGCAGGGGGCGGTGTTTCGCGGCGGTGGCGACGATCCGGCCAACGAATACATCATTGGCTCGGGACCGGACGCGTTGCTCTGCCGCTACCATACGGGGCGCCGCCGGCTGTCATCGCCGGATCAGCTCACCCTCGAATTCGCCGGCGTCTATCGCCATTACCACGTTTGCCTGATGCGCAGCTTTGCCGTCGGTCCGGCCGATCCGCGGCTTGCCGACATGCACAAGGCGGCGGTCGACGCACTGCACGCCGCCGAAGGAGCCCTGCGCCCCGGCCGGCCGGTCGGCGAGGTGTTCGACGCCCATGCCCGTGTCCTCGACGCCGCCGGCCATCGCGAACACCGGCTCAACGCCTGCGGCTATAGCCTCGGCGCGACCTTCGCGCCGAACTGGATGGACTGGCCGATGTTCTATCGCGGCAACCCGGTCGAGGCGCGGCTGGGCATGGTGTTCTTCATCCATATCATCGTCTTCGACGCCGGACGCGGGCTCGCCATGACGCTCGGCCGCACCTCTGAAGTGACGCAGACCGGAGCGTCGCCGTTATCCAAGGCCGGTCTCGATTTCACCAGCGGCTGGGGTTAAGGCGCGCGCGCCCTACGGACCGCCGACAACGCCAAAAAACCTTGGGATTTGATTGGCAGGGCGTGGCTTGCTGAAGAGATACCCTTGACCGGCATCGCAGCCGAGGGAGCGGAGCACGTCGAATTGCGCTTCGGTTTCGATGCCTTCGGCGACCACGGACAGGCCCATCTCGTGGGCCAGCACGATCATGGTGCGGACGAGGGTCGTATCCTCGGGATCGGCCGTGAGGTCGCGGATAAACGACCGGTCGATCTTGATCGCGCTGATCGGCAAGCGCTTCAGATAGCCAAGCGAGGAATACCCGGTGCCGAAATCGTCGATCGCAATGTGAAAACCAAGCTTCCCCAATTCATGCAAGACGGCGATCGACTTGTCGTTGCTCTCAATAAGCTGACTTTCGGTAATCTCGATCCCCAGCGAAAGGGCGTCGGGGTCGCCCCCCGCGTCGCGCAACGTCTTGCCGATCGTTTCGATGAACTGGAAATCGCGCAGCTGGACGACCGATAGATTGACCGCAATCCGCGCGTCATGGACGCCTTGCTTGCGCCACCGCGCCGCCTGACGGGCGGCGGTTTCCAGAACCCGATAGCCGATCGGTACGATCAGGCCGGTTTCCTCGGCGACGGGAATAAATTCGATTGGCGGGACCGAGCCGATATCGGCGCTTTGCCAGCGTAGCAGCGCCTCGATGCCAATCGTGCGTCGTGTTGCGATATCCAGAACCGGCTGGTAAAAAAGGGAAAATTCCTGACGTTCGATAGCCAGACGCAAGGCGCGTTCGATGCGCAGGCGGCGCTGGAAACGCGAGTTGACTTCCGGCGCGAAGAACTGCCACCGGCTGCCGGGCCGCATATCGAGCGCATTAAGGGCGCGCTCGGCATTTTGAACGATCTCGGCGGTCGTTTCGCCATCGCCGGGATAGATTGCAACGCCCAGGCTGACGCGCAAGGCGACATCTTCATCCGAGAACGCAAACGAGACGGGAATCGATTTAAGCAATTGCTCGATGGCGAGCGGCACGGCGTTTGCGTCCGGCAGGTCGGTAAAAATTATGCCGATCTGATCGTGTCCCAGGGCGGCGACAGTATCGCTTTCCCGGATCGAGGCAACGAGGGAATCGGCCAGCCGGCGCATAGCATCGTCGCCGGTGTGTCGTCCGAAGGCGTTGACGATATTCCCGAGTTCGCGCAGGCGCAGGATTGCCACCGCGACACAGACATCCGCTTGATGCGCGTGCGTACGCGCCATTTCGAGGCGATCTTCGAACAGATCCCGATTTGGAAGTCCGGTAACCGTGTCGTAATTGATAAGGCGATGCAGTCGTTGTTCGTCTTGAATGTACTGAAGGCCGAGGCCCGTATCGGCCGCCAACTCTTCAAGTAGGCGTACCTCGTCACGGTCGAAGTAATACGGTTCGGGCGCGTAAAGATTGAATGACGCGACGACCTGTCCGTGGACCATCAGCGGAAAGATGATTGCCGACCGGATATCGAGCGGCCGCGCAATAACGGCGCCCGTCTCGTCGCGGACTAGCGCCTCGGTGTCGTTAAATATGGTCGGCGTATTTTTATCCATCGCGCACCCGATTTCGACCGCGCGTACTTCGTTCCTGCCAACGTCGCGAAGCCGTAAGCGCAGGATCGTTTCCTTGTCGATGCCGGCCAAAGCCACCGGAACCGGTTCCATGGTTGTGGGCTCGTGCGCGCCGATCCAGGCGGCGTGGAATCGTCCCCGCTCGACGGCGATGATGCAGGCCTGATCCATCAGCTGTTGCCGGTCGCGGACCCGCAGCAGCACGCCGTTGATCGCCGACAGGACATCGTATACGCGGTTCAGCTTCTGGATATGCCTGAGGTGTTCGCTCTTCTGTCTGTCCCGGTCCTCAAGGGCGCCGGCCATCTGGTCGAAAACGCGACCGAGATACGATATTTCATCGCCGTGATCGGCGAGGTTGGCCCGGGCGTTGAGCTGACCGCCGGCGACGAGTCGCGCGGCGGCGAGCAGCCGGTTAACTTGTCGGACGATCAGGCGTTCGCTCCCGAACCAGGCGAGGACCAGCAGAAAAAGAGCGACGGCGGTGAAAATCGCCAGATTGATACGGAAACTTTGCGCCGCTTCGCCGTAGGCGGCGGCGCTTGGGATACCGACGAACACGATCAGATCGTAACCATCGTCGAAGCCCTGGACCTTCGCGAAGGCGAAGATTCGCTGAACGCCGTCGAGACCGGCCGCTTCGGCGGTGGATTTGCCTGTGCGAGCCGCGTGGCGTAGCAGGGCGGCCAGAGGCTCGACCGACTTGCCCGCCCATTGTTCCGGGTCGGGATGGCGGATGATGATGCGCGCCGCCGAATCGACAAGGGCCACGGTTGTATTCGGGGGCAAGTCGATCGAGGCTAGGGTTCTTTCGAGCCATTGCAGGTTGATCGATGCAAAAACCCCGTGGGTAAGCTTGCCCGCGGTATCGAAAGCGGGGGTGGCGGTGGTCAATACCGGGATGTGGACGATCCGCCCGATCTGATAGTTGCCGACCGCGCTCCGCCGGTATGCCTGTATCCGGCGGAAATAGGCGCGATCGGCGACATTGACCGGTTCGACCATTGGGGCCGCGCTGCAAAAAACGTTTCCGTTTCCGTCAAAGGCGCCGAGATTGCTGATGCGATAATCGGTACGCACGAAGTCGGCGAGAAAGGCGCTGCACCCGGCCGCATCCCGGCGGACGACTTCCGGTAGGCGCACAAGAACGGCGGTCAGCTCTTGCATCCCGTAAAACGTCAGGAAATGCTCG
>JACQAF010000129.1 GCA_016195145.1 Rhodospirillales bacterium | reverse complement strand
CTGGGACAATCCTTCGCGCGAGGAATGGGTGGCGTCGCTGGCTGCCCATATTGCCGCCGCCCGCGGGCCGGTGGTTCTTGTCGCCCACAGCCTTGCTTGCGCGCTGGTGGCGCACTGGGCGGCGACGCATCGCGGCGACGTGCGATGCGCGCTGCTGGTCTCGCCGAGCGACGTGGATTCCTTCGCCCATACGCCGCCGGAGGTTCGTTCGTTCAGCCCGATGCCGTTGGCGCCATTGCCTTTTCCGAGCGCCCTCGTGGCCAGCAGCAACGATCCCTATGTCGATTTCCGGCGAGCGGCGCAGTTTGCCGCAGCGTGGGGCAGCCGCCTGATCGATGTCGGCCGGTTCGGCCACATCAACACCGATTCGAATCTCGGCGACTGGCCCCAGGGCCGGGCGCTACTCAGCGAACTCCTGCGGATCCATGCGGGGCTTCCCAAATCTCCGGGATACGGTTAGTGATGAACCGGGCGATGCATTGGGGATAACCGAAACCATGACCGACCGGGTTTATCTTTACGATTCGACGCTGCGCGACGGGGCGCAGACCCAGGGCGTCGATTTCAACGTCGCCGACAAGATCGCCATCGCCGAGGCGCTCGACCGGCTCGGCATCGACTATGTCGAGGGCGGCTGGCCGGGGGCGAACCCGGCCGACGACGCCTTTTTCGCCCAGGCGCCGCGCCTCGCCCGCGCCCGGCTCACGGCTTTTGGCATGACCCGGCGGTCGGGGCGCAGTGCGGCCAACGATCCCGGCCTCGCGGCGTTGTTCGGTTCGCCGGCCGACACGTTGTGTCTTGTCGGCAAGACGTGGGATTTCCATGTCGATACGGCGCTCGGCATCGAGCGGAGCGACAATATCGACATGATCGGCGATAGCATCGCCGCCGCGCTTGGCAAGAAGCGCGAGGTGCTGTTCGACGCTGAGCATTTCTTCGACGGCTACAAGGCCAACCCGGCCTTTGCGCTCGACTGCCTCAAGGCGGCGCACGCCGCCGGGGCGCGCTGGCTAGTGCTGTGCGACACCAATGGCGGCACGCTGCCGCACGAAATCGAACGCATCGTCGACGAGGTGGCGAAGACCATTCCCGGCGACCGCCTCGGCATCCATTGCCACAACGACACCGAGAACGCGGTCGCCAACTCGCTCGCCGCCGTGCGCGCCGGCGCGCGCCAGATCCAGGGCACGCTCAACGGGCTGGGCGAGCGCTGCGGCAACGCCAACCTCGTATCGATCATTCCCAACCTGATGCTCAAGATGGGCTTCAGGACGGGGGTTTCGGATGACGATCTCGCCCAGCTTACCCATGTGTCGCGGCTGGTCGACGAGCGCCTCAACCGCGCCCCGGCGCGCTACGCCGCCTATGTCGGCGAAAGCGCTTTCGCGCATAAGGGCGGGCTGCACGCCTCGGCGGTCGAGAAGGACCCGCGGACCTACGAGCATATCCCGCCCGAAACGGTCGGCAATCGCCGGCACATCCTGGTCTCCGATCAGTCGGGGCGGTCCAACATCCTGGCCCGGTTCCGCGAATTCGGCCTCGATATTTCGGCCAGCGATCCGAAGATCGCGCGCCTGGTCGAGGAGGTGAAGGCGCGCGAGCATGACGGGTTTTCCTATGACGGGGCCGAGGCGAGCTTCGAGCTTCTGGCGCGGCGCATGCTGGGCACAGTGCCGGAGTTTTTTCGCCTTACCTCGTTCCGCGTCATCACTGAGCGGCGTTTCAACGTGCGCGGCGATCTGGTCACGTTGTCCGAGGCGACGGTAAAGGTCGAGGTCAAGGCCGCGCAGGCGATGACGGTGGCCGAGGGCAACGGCCCGGTGAACGCCCTCGACGGCGCGTTGCGCGAGGCGCTGATTCCGGTCTACCCGACGCTCCAGGACATGCGACTGGTCGATTACAAGGTCCGCATCCTGACGCCCGAAGCCGGCACCAAGGCGGTAACCCGGGTGATGATCGAAAGCGCCGACGCCAGCGGCCGGCGCTGGTCGACGGTCGGCGTGTCGGCCAACGTCATCGACGCCTCATACAATGCGTTGCATGACGCCATCACCTGGAAGCTGTTTCACGACGGCGATCATGCGGCACGAGGAGTGCGCGGAGGCGGGAGCCGCCCGTCGGCAGCATGACCGCGCCGGCGGTCGTCCTTGTCCGCCCGCAACTGGCGGAAAATATCGGCGCCGCGGCGCGGGCCATGCTCAATTGCGGGCTGACCGATCTGCGCCTTGTCCGGCCGCGTCCGGCGATGCCCGATCCGCGGGCTCTGGCCGCCGCCTCGGGAGCCGACGCGCTGATCGAGAATGCAAAAATTTTCGCGACCGCGGCCGAGGCGATTGCCGATCTGCATTACGTCTATGCGACGACCGCGCGGCCGCGCGAGCAGGTGAAGACCGTGTTCACCGTCCGCGAGGCGGCGCGCGACATGCACGATCGCGCCGGGAAGAACGAGCATTCGGGCATTCTCTTCGGGCCGGAACGAACCGGGCTCGAGAACGACGAGGTATCACTGGCCGATGCCTTGCTGAGCGTGCCGCTCAACCCCGAATTTTCATCGCTCAATCTCGCCCAGGCGGTACTGATCGCGGCCTATGAATGGCGGCAGGCGGGCGATGCGACGCCGGGGCGTGTCCTTGCCAAGGGCAAGGCCGAACGCGCGACGCGCGACGAGGTATTCGATTTCTTCGCCCGGCTCGAAAGCGAACTCGACGCCTGCGGGTTCCTGCGTAACGAGAAGATGCGGCCGACCATGGTGCGCAATATTCGCAGCATCTTCCATCGGGCGGAGATGATGGCGCACGAGGTGCGTACGCTGCACGGCATCGTCACCGGTCTGACGATGCGTCCGCACGCGCCGCGGAAGCGAGGCGATAAATCGGCACCACCTCGGCGCGTCCGCGAAGAGTAAAGGGGCCGACATAGCCGGCCTCGGCCGGCGCGTTCGCCTGCCCGACCGTGATTTCGCTGGCCAGTATCGAGACGGTGGAGTTTTCGGAAGGAAACTCCCGGGCCAGTTCCTCGATCCGTTCGGCGATATTTACCGTATCGCCGACAATGGTGTAATTGACGCGGCCGGGCGCACCTATATTGCCGATCACCACTGGCCCGGTATGGAGGCCGACGCGCATCCGCAGCGGCCGTAGGCCGGCGGAGACGCGGGCGGTATTGTCGGCGTCGATGGCGCGGGCGATGCCGAGCGCTGCGCGCACGGCGCGCGCGGCGTGGTCGGCCTGACGCTCCGGCGCGCCCCAGAACGCCATCACGCTGTCGCCGATGAACTTGTCGACGGTTCCCTGTTCGGCCTCGATCGCGGTGGTGACCAGGGCGAAATGGCGGTTGAGCAGGGATGCGGTTTGAGCGGCCGTCATCCGTTCCGATAGCGAGGTGAATCCCTGGACATCGGTGAACATGACCGTCACCTCGCGTTCGACCGACGGCGGCGGCTTGCCGTCGCGGCGCTGCACCAGACGTCGGACAAGCGAACGCGGCACGTAGGATTCGAACCAGCGTAGCGCCGACAGCAGATCGTTGAAGGCGCGGATCTGGTCGTCGAGCTCCTTGATCCGGCTGCGGTGCAGCGGCGGCATATGCGCGAACTCGAAACGCCGCATCCGGCGCGCCACATGGGCGAGGCTCGCCACCGGGCGGGCCAGGCGGTGGCCGAGCAATACGGCGGCGAAACTGGCGAGCACCAGAACGCCAAGGCCAGCCACAGCCGAGTAGAGCAGGCGCCGGACCTCGCCGCTGACGTCGCTGGCGTTGAAATAGGTGCCGATGGTCCACGGCGCGTCGCCATAGCTGTACAGCGTGCGATAGAGGAACAGCCACTCGTCGTCGTCGGTGCGGACGATATGGAATTTGTGGGCGCCGCCGAGAATCTTGGCGTTCATCTTGGGCGACCAGATATTGGCGAGCACGGGATCGCCGACTTCGTCGATGCGGGGTAGGGGATGCTCCCGATCGAGGCCCGGAAAGGCCTGGGCGAGGCGGGAATGGCCGAGAACGTATTCGCGATCGTAGAGAACGAAACTATTGCCGCCGGCGCCGACCGGCAGGCCGCTGCCGAGGAAATTCGATATCTGACGGACGCCGACGAAGGCCGACAGCACGCCGATGAAGCGCCCATCGCGCCACACCGAATGGCGGTGGGGAATAAGGGTCGTGGCCGCGGCGTGATCGTATACGGGATCGTCCCACCGGCCGCCGATCCGCGCCGAGGCGGTGAGGACCATGGCGGCCAGCCGGGGGTCGGTCTCGCGGCTGAACAGGCGGACTTCCGGGCCGTCCGGGCCGCGCTCGGCTGTAATGACGTAGAGTTCCGGCGTAACGAAGACCACACGGACGATCTGCGGCGCGGCGGCAAGCGCCCCGGTCAGCAAATCGGCGATGCGGTTCTTGCCATAGGAAACCGAGTTCGGCTGGCCCAGCACCTCGGCGATGAAGGCAAGCTGGTTGGCGGCCGGGTCCATCTGCTCGCGCAGGCGGATCTCGCTGGCGGTCAGCACCAGTTCGCCCTTGTCGTGGAGAAGCGCGATCGTATTTTCCCGCCCGGTCCAGAAGCCGATGGCGAGAACGGTTACAACCGCCAAGCCAACCAGGCCGGTCAGGGTTGCGACCAGAACGGTGGCGATGGCGAAGCGCTGCGGACCGTCGGGGGGTAGGACGGACTCGGTTTGGACACGAGGCTCCATGATATCGGCCAATATCATGCCGGGGGCCTGATTGCCACTGGCCTCCCCCTTGGGCGAGCGGGTATGGGCACCGGCGCGCCAAATTCATCCGGCAGGCACGTCTTGATCGATCAGAATTCGGGCAATTCCATTCACAGCCAGAAACGCGGCCCGGGTCCGGTGCGCCCGATGCGGTCCTCCGGATTGGCCAAACGACACTGGCCGAAAGAAAGACAGCCGCAGCCAATGCAATTCGTCAGCCCGTCTCGCAGCCGCTCCATCTCGGCGATTCTGTCATCGATCCGTTTCAGCCATTTGGCGGAGAGGCGCGACCAATACCGGCGCGTCGGAATCCGGCCGAGCGGGAGTTTGGCGAGTTCCTCGCCGATTTCGTCCAGTGACAATCCGATCCGCTGCGCGAAAACGATGAAGGCGACCCGGCGGAGCACATAGCGGGGATAGCGGCGATAGCCCGAACCCGCCCGCTCCGACTGAATCAGGCCCCGTTCCTCGTAGAAGCGCAACGCCGAAGAGGCGACGCCGCTGCGCCGCGCAATCTCGCTGATGGTCAGGATCCCATCCATCGGAAAAGAAGAGCATATTTTCTGCTTGACTTCAAGTTGACTTTAACTTGTAGGCTGAATTCAAGTTGCGGCGCGACGGCGCATCGCAGCGTCGGATCGCCGACGTTCGACCACCGTGCATAACATCAAGGAAACCCGAATGACCCTGGAAAACGGAAAACGAATCGAAGACAACGCGCAATATCGTTTTGTCCAATCTGCAGACCACAAGACGCTCCTGTTCGAATGGAAGCATGTCGCGGGCCTCAATACGCAGGATTTCCGGAATGGAATCGCTGAGTTTGCGAAACAGTGCAAAATCCGCAAACCCGACTATGCCGTGATCGATGCCTCAGCGCTGGACAAAACCAGCCCAGCGGTTTCATGGCTGCGGGCGAAGCACATAGCGGAGGAAAAGGAAGATTACCAGACATGGTGGATGCGCGACATCGTGCCCGCCTATCACGATGCGGGCGTCGTCCGTCTGGCTGTAGGCACCGGCGATCCCAATGCGCCTGGCGAACTGGCCGGCATCCCCGGGATCAATTTCAAAATAGGCTATTTTCCGGATATCGAAGCGGCGTTGGGCTGGAAGCCGAGCTAGAAGCGCTGTCCGTGCTGGAAAAACCCTCAATCGCGGGACTTCGCGTCGCAGTGACGGGTGGCACGTCCGGCCTGGGCAATGCGCTGGTGCGGTTGCTTTGCAACGAAGGCGCCCATGTCGCCTTCGTTGCCCGCACGGTCCGCGATGTCGAGCGGGTCGCGGGGGATACCGGCGCACTCGGCATTGTCGGCGATGTCGGACGCAAGGACGATATCTATCCCATCGCATTGCAGATCGCGGGCGGTCTCGGGGGGCTCGATGTTCTGGTAAACAACGCATCGAGCCTCGGCCCGGCGCCGCTTTCCCTGCTTGCCGACACCGATTGCGAGGGCCTCCAACTGGCGCTTGAGGTCAATCTGCTCGGGCCATTCCGTTTGACCAAGGCCCTGTTCGGCGCGCTGACGGCGGCCGCCCGCGCAGGGCGCAGCGCGATGGTGATCAACATATCGAGCGATGCCGCGACTAGCGCCTATTCCGGTTGGGGCGCCTATGGCGCAAGCAAAGCCGGGCTGCGTCACCTGACCGCCATCTGGGACGAGGAGGCCAGAGCGCAGGGCGTGCGACTGCTTTCCGTCGATCCGGGCGATATGGATACGCCGTTGCACGCCGCGGCCGTCCCGGATGCCGATCCGGCGACGCTGGGACGCCCCGAAGACAGCGCGGTGGAAATCGTCGAACGAATGCGCCCCGCAGCGCCCGGTGCAAAGGCACGCGCGTTTCGGCCGTGACCATGATCGCAGCCAGCCGGCCCGACCGGCGGGACAGGAAATTGTTAATCGTCAATCCGGCCGGCAGGATACGGCACCGGCTTCGCGCCGACCTTGCAACGTTGTTCAGGCCGGGCGATGCCGTAATTGCCAATGACGCTGCAACGTTGCCGGCAAGCTTGCAGGGCGTGCATGCCGATAGCGGCGATCCGCTCGAGGTGCGGCTTGCCGGCTGGGTTGACGCCGGCGATTTTACCCGGTTTGTCGCCATCGTGTTTGGAGCGGGAGATTTCCGCACCCCCACCGAACAGCGCCCGTCGCCGCCCGTGCTATCGCCGGGCGATCGCCTTGTGCTTGGCCCGCTGACTGCAACCGTCG
>JACQAF010000128.1 GCA_016195145.1 Rhodospirillales bacterium | reverse complement strand
GCCGGTCATGCCGACGCGGCCGATCACCTGGCCGCGCCGTACGGTGTCGCCGCGCCGGACCGAAATCTCGTCGGCATGGGCGTAAGCGGTGGTCCAGCCATCGGCATGGCGCAGCAACAGAAGGTTGCCGAAGCCGCGCAGCTCGTTGCCGGCATAGACGACGACCCCGTTTTCGGCGGCGCGGATCGCCGCGCCGCGCGCGGCGGCGATATTGAGGCCGTCATTGTGCAGGCCGCCGCCCTTGGGGCCGAAATCGGAAACGATGCTGCCGCGCACCGGCCACAGGAACGTCCGTCCGGTGCGCGCCGGAACATCGATGCCGGCATCGGCGAGGCTGGGCGGCGGCTTGCTCTCGGGCGGTGCCGAGGGCGGACGCTCGACCGGCGGCGGATCGATCCGCGCGACAGGCGGGGCCGATCCCGTCTGCGGTGGCGGCAGGGTCGGCGGCGCAGCGGGTATTGGGGACGTTGCCGGTGCCGGCGGCGGCAAGGTTGCCGTCTCGACCCTGTCGCCGCCGCGCGCCGGCGGGGCGACCGGCCGGACAGTCTCGGCCGGCGCGGCGACGCTGTCGGGCAGTAACAGCGCCTGGCCGACCTGGATGTGATAAGGCGACGGGATGCCATTGGCGCGCACCAGCGTGCTCATGTCGACGCCATAGCGCCGCGAGATGCCATAAACCGTGTCGCCGCCCTGCACGGTGTATGTACGCCCCTGCGGCAGCGCGAGCCGCTGGCCGGGCTGGAGGACATAGGGCGGTTGCAGGCGGTTGACCTCGATCAGGGCGCGGATCGGCGCCTTCGTCCGCCGGGCGAGGCCGAACAGGGTATCGCCCGGCTGTACGATCACGTCGTCGCCCGTCGGGCCGGGTTCGGGCTGGCTTATCGCAGTGGGCGCGGGCAGTATCGCCGGTGCCGACGGCCGGGCCTGCGCTTCGCTGCCCCGGATCTCGACCGGAGCCGGCGGGCCGCTGCGCGCGCAAGCGGCAAGCGCCAATGCGGCGACGGTCAACAGGGCGGCGAATCGGACGGACACAAACATGATGTTAAGACATAGCGCCGAAGCGGGCGCGATTCCACCGTCCGGCGTTCGGCGATGCCGTGGCGCGGGCTATCCCTGCTCCTTGGCCTCGGGCGGCAGGCCTTCGACCATCGGCACGAAACGCACGCCGGCAATATCCTCGCTGACCGGGCCAGCGTCGGTCATTCGCACGCGCACGAGCCGCTGGGTGCGTTTTTCGTTGCCGACCGGCACGACTATGACGCCCCCGGGGGCAAGCTGGGCGACCAGCGCCGCCGGAATTTCCGCCGGGGCGGCGGTGACGATGATGCGCTCGAACGGCGCCTGTTCCGGCCAGCCGAGCCAGCCGTCGCCGAGCCGGGTGGTAACGTTATGCAGGCGCAATTCCTTGAACCGCTGCTCCGCCTCGGCGAGCAGGGGGCGGTGGCGCTCGACCGTATAGACCCGCCGGCACAGACGGGTGAGCACTGCGGTCTGGTAGCCCGAGCCGGTGCCGATTTCGAGCGTCTTCATCCGCGGCCCGAGGTCGAGCGCCTGGGTCATCAGGCCGACGACCGAGGGCTGGCTCAGCGTCTGGCCATGGCCGATGGGCAGCGCGGTGTTCTCATAGGCGCGGTCGCGAAAGGTAGCCGGGGCGAAAACCTCGCGCGGCACCCGCTCGATGGCGCCGAGAACGCGGGTGTCGGTGACGCCGGCGCTGCGCAGCTCCATGATCAGGCGGATCTTGTGGTTGGGCGTGCTCACCTGAACTGCGCCGCGAGCTTTTTCATCGTCGGCCGGTGGGTGAGGTTGAGAAACAGCGGCGTCAGCGAAATCATCCCGTCCTTGACCGCGGCGATGTCGCTGCCCTTTTCGCTCGGGTCTTCGGTGCGCATCGAGCCGATCCAGTAATACGGCACGCCGCGCGGATCGCGGTTTTCGACCAGCCGGTCGCCGATCTTGTGGCGCCCTTGCGTGACCACCTGCACGCCGGCGACGGCGTCCGGCGTACGGTTGGGAAAATTGACGTTGATCAGCACGTTGCGCGGCCAGGCGACCTTGACCAGCCGCCGGATAACGCGCGCCGCATGGTGCTCGGCCGTCGACCATTTGACCGACCCCGGCGCCTGAAAGTCCTGCGACAGGGCGATCGCCGGCACGCCGAGCAGCGTCGCCTCCATCGCCGCGGCGATGGTGCCGGAATAGGTCACGTCCTCGCCGAGATTGGCCCCGCGATTGATGCCGGACAGGCAGAGCGTCGGCCTCTTGTCCTTGAGGATGTGGTTGACCGCAAGCAGCACGCAATCGGTCGGCGTGCCGTCGACGGCGTAGCGCCGGCGCGCCACCTCGCGGATACGCAACGGCCGACGGATGGTGAGCGAGTGGCTGACCGCGCTCTGCTCGGTTTCCGGGGCGACGACCCACACGTCGCGCGACAGGGATTGCGCGACTTTGGTCAGGGTCTTGATGCCGGTCGAGTAATAGCCGTCGTCGTTGGTGACGAGGATGCGGGCCTTGGCGAGATCGAGGGGCGCCTTAAACATTCGCCGCAATAACCTCCAGCCCGCGCATATAGGGATGCAGCGCCGCGGGCACCTCGATCGTGCCGTCGGCGCGCTGATAATTCTCCATCACCGCGATCAGGGTGCGGCCGACAGCGAGGCCGGAGCCGTTGAGGGTATGGACGAACTGCGTCCCCTTCCCGCCGGCCGGGCGAAAGCGCGCGTTCATCCGTCGGGCCTGGAAGTCGCCGCAATTGGAGCATGACGAGATTTCGCGATAGGCGTTCTGGCCGGGCAGCCACACCTCGATGTCATAGGTCTTGCGCGACGCGAAGCCCATATCGCCGGTGCATAGCGCCATCACCCGATAGGGCAGCTTGAGGCGCTTCAGCACCTCCTCGGCGCAGGCGATCATGCGCTGGTGCTCGTCTTCGGATTTGTCGGGATGGGCGATCGACACCAGCTCGACCTTGTAGAACTGATGCTGGCGCAGCATGCCGCGCGTGTCCTTGCCCGCCGCCCCCGCCTCGGCGCGAAAGCAGCCGGTGAGCGCGGTATAACGCAAGGGAAGCTTCCCCTCGTCGAGGATTTCATCGGCGGCCAGGAAGGTCAGCGGCGCCTCGGCGGTCGGGATCAGCCAGTAATCGTTGTCGGTGTGGAACAGGTCCTCGGCGAATTTCGGTAGCTGGGCGACGCCGTACATCGTCGCCCCACGCACCAGCATCGGCGGATTGGCCTCGGTATAGCCGAACTCGGCCGTGTGCAGGTCGAGCATGAACTGGCCGAGCGCGCGTTCGAGCCGCGCCAGCGCGCCGGTCAGCACGACGAAACGCGCCCCCGACAGCTTCGCCGCGCGGGCAAAATCCATCTGGCCGAGCTTCTCGCCGAGATCGACATGATCCTTGACCGCGAAGGCGAATTTCGCCGGCTCGCCCCATTTGCGGATTTCGACATTGGCGTCGGCATCCGCGCCGTCGGGCACGTCGGCAGCCGGCAGGTTGGGAATGACGGCGAGCGCCGCCTCAAGCTCCGCCACCGCGGCTTTCTCGGCAGCCTCGGCCTCGGCGAGATGGTTCTTGAGGCGTGCCACCTCGGCCATCAGGTCGGCGGCGTCCTGCTTCTTCGCCTTGCGCTGGCCGATCTCCTTCGACGCCTCGTTGCGCCGGGCGAGCATCTCCTGCATCCGCGTCTGCGCGGCGCGGCGCTTCTCGTCGCGCGCCAGCAAGGCCGGCGAGGCGGCGGCGAGGCCGCGACGCTTGAGCCCGGCGTCGAAGGTCTGCGGATTGTCGCGGATGGCTTTGATGTCGTGCATGAACGATCGCGCGCGTCGGGAAGGTGAAGCAGCAGGTTATACGGTCACTCGGACTCGTCGTCCATAGGGCCGTCCGGTTGCGCAGGGATCAGCGGATCAGCGGATGGCGATGCCTTCGCGGGCCAGCGCCCGCTGCACTGCCGGGCGGGCCAGCAGGGCGTCGGCGTGCTGGGTCCATGCCGGGTAGTCGCGCGCCATGTCGAACGACAGGTAGCGCCCCACTCCCCAATGGTAGAAAACCAGCAGGAACGGATCGACGACCGTATAGCGGCCGGCCACGGCATAGGGGCCGGATTCGAGGATGCTTTCGATTTCGGCGAAATGCCGGGCGATGTTGGCGCGGCCCTTTTCCATCACCGGCGGGTAATCGGGCTCGTCATCGACATAGCGCTCCGGCCGCCGGACCTGGGCATAGGCGGTGTGCACGCTGCTCGACAGCCAGGCGAGGAATTCGAGGCATTTGCCTTCCTGCACCGGGTCGGCCGGCAGCAGGTCGCTATCGGGTCGGTGACGGGCGAGAAAGGCGAGGATCGCCGGAGCCTCGGTGATGATCGTGCCATCGATCTCCAGTGCGGGGATGCGGCCGTGCGGGTTGATGGCGAGATATGCCGGCTGGCGATGCGCGCCGTCGCCGATCGGCACGCGCACCGCCTCGAACGGCTCGCCGATCTCTTCGAGGACGATATGCGGGGCGAGCGAGCACGCGCCCGGGGAATAATAGAGTTTCACCGTCCGCTCCCTTCGCCCGCCGTCCGGATCAGCGGGTAAGATTGAAATCGGTTTCGTCGACCGTTCCGCCAGCCGCTGTCGGCTTCGCGGCCGCCGGCTTGTCGCCGGCTTCGTCGGCTGCTTCCGCTTCCTCGCGCTTCTTCTCGATTATGCGGGCGAGCCAGATCGACACCTCGTAGAGCATGTACATGGGGATGGCGAGGCTGAGCTGGCTGAACACGTCGGGCGGAGTGACGATGGCGGCAAAAGTGACGATGCCGACCACAGCATAGCGGCGATTCGCGGCGAGACCATTCGCGCTGACGATCCCCACCTTGGCGAGAAGGGTGAGCAGCACCGGAAGCTCGAAGCTGATGCCGAAGGCGAGGATCAGCGCCATGACCAGCGACAGATACTCGCTCATTTTGGCTTCGAGCTGGATCGGCATCTCGCTGGTCCCGGCCGGCACCTCGAAGCTGGCGAAGAATTTCAGGGCGAAGGGCAGGATCAGGTAGTAGAGCATCGCCGCGCCAAGGAAGAACAGGACCGGCGTGGCGGCGATGAACGGCAGGAAG
>JACQAF010000154.1 GCA_016195145.1 Rhodospirillales bacterium | reverse complement strand
ACGGAAATGACTGCGCTCAGCGTGTCGTTGGCGGGAACTTCATCCAGCGCCAGCGCCGCCGCCGCAATGAATCGGTGCTCGCCGGGTGTCAACAGAACAATGGCAATCGTTGCCGTCGTGGAATCATTAGACGCAAGAGAGCCGACGACGCTTGAGCCGATCAACTCGCTCGGCTGAGGAACCCGGTCATTGTTTGCGTCTCGATAAAAATTCACGCTCACGTTCGATGCAGAGAGCGTTCCAAAATTTTTCACGACGGCGTTCAGCGTCAGCGCATCCTTCGACGTCGGTGCAGTTGGCAGAACGCTCAATCGGTTGACGCCGACATCGAACGACGTCAGAACGGTCAGCGACACATCGTCGATGCGCAAAGTGCCGGTGGAGTTGGTGCTGTCTTTCAGCAAGAGCCACTGGAGGCGTACGCTTGCCGCGTTTGCTAATCCCGCCAACTGCAAGTTGACAACGCGCTGAACGTACGATGTCGTCGAAGTTGTTGTGTCGAATCGCGCGAGCAGAATCGGGTAGGTTGCGCCATCCAACGAAGCGCGGAGTTCAAGCCGGTAGGCTGAAGCCGTGCCTGAACGACGTTCGTAGAAAATCAATTTGTCCGGCGATCGTTGCGTAAAGTCAAACGACGTCGAGATGATGGATTTTGCGGATGTGTTGCCTTTGGTGTAGAAAGCGTTTGGAATTGAATGCGGCGAAGTGGTATCGATGCCAAATCCGGTTGCGCTCCAGCCTGCGGGCAACGCGGGAGCGACGACGGCGTCAAAATGTTCAGTGTGGGGGAACGTGGCGACCTGCGCGGCGGCGCTTGCCGGCAGCATCCTCGACGACGATACCTCGGTGATGGATATCGGCATCGTCATCGGCGCGCTGGTCGCCGCGGCCCTTGCCGGACGGTTCCGGCCGAGCCTGCGGATACCGTTGCGCTCGCTTGCCGCGGCGGTGCTCGGCGGGCTCGTATTGGGTTACGGGTCGCGTATCGCCTTCGGCTGCAATATCGGCGCTTTTTTCTCGGGCACCGCGTCTTGGTGTACGTTTGCGGCCCTTGTTCGGTTTGCCGAACTGACGCCCGCCCGGGCGGCGGTCAGCCGAGATGCTTTTTGAAGAACTCCGCCGTGCGTGAGCTAGCGAGTTCGGCCGCCTGCTTGTTGTAATGATCGCCGCCGCTTCGGGCGAAGGCGTGGTCTTGCCCGGCATAGCTGTGCATCGTGACAAGGCCGATCTTGCCGAGTGCGGCTTTGATCTTCGCCTGCGCCTCGGGCGGGACGAATTTGTCCTTTTCCGCGATGTGCATGAGCAGCGGTTTCTTGATGCCGCCAGCGATGTCGAGCATGCCCTCGATGCCGACGCCATAATAGCTCACCGAGCCGTCGACATCGGTGCGCGCCGCCATCTGATAGGCAAGATTGCCGCCGAGGCAATAGCCGACGCAACCCACCTTGCCGGCGCATTCCGGCAGCTTGCGCAAATGGGCGAGCGTCGCCGCGAGGTCGTCGATCCCCTTGGCGCCGTTGAAACCTTTAAACAGTTCGAAGGCGCGGGCCCACTCGGCCTCGGTCCTGTCGGTGATCTGGATGCCCGGCTCCTGCCGCCAGAAGAGGTCGGGGCACAGCACGACATAACCCTGTTTGGCGTAGCCGTCGGCGAGATCGCGCATCACCTTGTTGACGCCGAAAATTTCCTGGATCAGGACGATGCCCGGCCCCTTGCCAGCGGCGGGCTTCGCCAGATAGGCGGCGAACTGGCCGCCATCCTTGGCCTTGATGGTGATATCGGGCATATGCGCCTCCCCGGTCGGTTTCGCGATTTCAGGTTGCGGAGCGCAGACGTTGCCACCGGCCGCCCAGCTAGGCAAGCCTCAGCGTTGCGCCAGTGCCGCCGCCAGCGCCTTATCGTCCGCGATTGGCGCGGAACACACCGGCCCGTCGCAGACATAGGCCGTTGGGTTGCCGTCGATGGCGCCTTTGCCATGCGCCGGATGGCCAACGGGCAGATCGGCATCGGGGCCGATTGTCTGCAACACGAGATTGGGCAGCGAGGCGGCGACGGCGACCGCGCGCAGCATGGCGCGGAACGACGGATTATCGTGCCGGCCGACGAGGACGACCTGCAACGGCCGGGCGAGAAACTCGGCCGCATTGAGCAGCGTCGCCAACGGAAAGAAATTGCGCCCCAGCTCGCCCGAGAAGGCGGCGATGGTCGCTTCGGCCCGCCCGCGATAGCGCGTTTCGCCGGTGTGGTGGAAAAGACGCGTCAGCACCATCGCCATCGTGCCGTTGCCCGAGGGGGTGGCGTTGTCGTGCGCGTGCTTGGTGCGCGCGATCAGATCGGCTGCGTCGGCGGCGGTGAAGAAATAGCCGCCGTCCTCGGTATCCCAGTAATAACGGTCGGCGAGGTCGACAAGGCGGCGCGCATAGGCCAGATAATCCGCCTCGCCGGTCGCCTCGTGGAGCGCCAGCGCGGCGCGGGCGAGATTGGCGTAATCGTCGAGCGTCGCCGGGTGCTGAAGCCGCCCCCGGCGATAGCTATGGCGCAGGCGGCCATCGCGCGCCGTCAGGTGTTCGCGCACGCCGGCCAGTGCCGCCACCGCCCGCGCAATCCAGTCGGGCCGATCGAACACGGAACCGGCCCGTGCCAGGGCGGCGATCATCAGGCCGTTCCAATCGGCGAGCACCTTGTCGTCGCGGCCGGGGCGAACCCGGCTTTCGCGGGCCTTGAGCAGGATTTCGCGCGACTTGGCGAGGCGTTCTTCGTGTTCGGCGGCGCCGAGCAGCATGCGCTTCGAGCGATTGAGAATCGTATGCCCTTCCCAGTTGCCGCCGGGCCGCACATCGTAGGCGTCCTTGAACGGGGCAGCGCCGGCGCCAAGCAGCCGATCGATCTCGGCCTCGGTCCAGACATAGAATTTTCCTTCCTCGCCTTCGGAATCGGCGTCGAGGGATGCCGCGAAACAATCGCCCTCGGCCATCATCTCGCGCTCGACCCAGCCGACCGTCTCGGCGACGCGGGCGGCGTAAAGCGGCGATTTGGTTTCCTGCCAGACGAGGGTGAGAAGCTCGATTAGCTCGGCATTGTCGTAAAGCATTTTCTCGAAATGGGGCGCCAGCCACTGCGCGTCGGTCGAATAACGCGAGAAACCGCCGCCGAGATGGTCATAGATGCCGCCTTGGCATATGCGGTCGAGGGTGACGATCGTCGCGCTGCGCAGGTCGACATTGCCGGTGCGCCGCCAGCCGCGCCACAGCAGCTCGAAAATCGAACACTGGGGAAATTTCGGCACACCGTCGATGCCGCCATGCACCATATCGATCGCCTCGCCGAGGCGGGCCGCGACCTTGTCGACTGTCTCAAGCGCGATCTCGCCGCCGCCGCTTTCGGGCCGCCGGTTGAGTGCGCCGACCAGCGCATCGACATTGCGTTTCACCTGATCTTGCTTGTCGCGCCAGGCGGCGGACATGCCGCGCAGCACGTCGGCGAAGCCGGGCCGGCCGTAGCGGGGGCTCGGCGGGAAATAGGTGCCGCCCCAGAACGGTTCGCCGCCGGGCGTGAGGAACATGGTTAGCGGCCAGCCGCCCTGTTCGCCCAGCATGGCGAGCGCGGACTGATAGATGGCGTCGAGATCGGGGCGTTCCTCACGGTCGACCTTGACGTTGACGAACAGCTCGTTCATCAGCCCCGCGATGGTCTCGTCCTCGAAGCTTTCATGGGCCATCACGTGGCACCAGTGGCAGGCGGCGTAGCCGACCGAGAGCAGGATCGGCACATTGCGCGCCTTAGCCTCGGCCAGCGCCGCCTCGCCCCAGGGCCGCCAATGGACAGGGTTGTCGGCGTGCTGGAGCAGATAGGGGCTCGTCTCGCGGCCGAGAAAATTGACCGGTTGCGGGCTGGCGGGCGGGGTCGCGGAGGGCATGGGAGTTTCCTTGCGGGGCGGCCGGTTACGGGCCAACATAGGGCTGCATCCGCCGGCTAACAACGCCAGCCTGAGTAGGGATATCGCCGGGCGGCAGGATTATTGCGGCCGGAACCCGGGCGGGGGCAGGAGAGACGCTATGAAAATATCGATCAATATCGATTGTTCGCCCGATGAGGCGCGCGCATTCCTCGGCCTGCCCGATGTCCGACCGATGCAGGACGCGTTGATGAAACAGCTCAGCCAGCGCATGGAACAGGCGCTACACGCGATGGACCCCGAAACCATGCTCAAGACCTGGTTTCCGGCTTCGGTTCAGGGCTGGGATCAAATGCAGAAAATGTTCTGGAACCAGATGGCCGCCGGCATGGGCGGCGGCCCGCACAAGGACGCAGGCAAGAAATGAGCCCCGACGACAATCCCGCCGGCGCCGCGAACGCCGCCGCGACGGCCGACCCGCCGTTGTTTTATGCGCGGCATGTCTTCATGTGCACGAATGTGCGCCCGGACGGCCATCCGCGCGGCTGCTGCAAGGCAAAGGATTCCGAGCGGCTGCGCAATTATATGAAGGCGCGGGCGAAGGAGCTGGGCCTCAAGGACGTCCGGATCAATACAGCCGGCTGCCTGGAGCGATGCGAATTGGGGCCGAGCATGGTGATTTATCCCGAGGGCGTCTGGTATTCGCCGAAGACGACGGCGGATATCGACGAGATCCTCAAGACCCATCTGGTCGAAGGCGGCCGGGTGCCGCATCTGATGATGCGCCCGGGCGACGATCCGCCGAAGAAGGGCAAGGACTAGGCGGCCCGAACGCCGCGCTGGCGTCTGTCGACACGCACGCATGTCCATATCTCTGCCCCGCCCGACGATTTTTGCGCCGGCGACGGCAACCGGCCGCGCCGGCGTCGCCGTAATCCGCGTCTCGGGGCCGGCCGCCGGAGCGGCGTTGCGGGCGCTGACCGGAACCGGGTTACCGCCGCCGCGCAAGGCCGTCCGCGCCCGGTTTCGTGATCCCGATGCGGGAACCGCCATCGACGATGGCTTGGCTTTGTGGTTTCCCAGTCCAGCCAGCTTTACCGGCGAGGACGTCGCCGAATTTCATTTTCATGGCTCGCGCGCGGTGCTGACGGCGATGGTGGCGGCGCTCGGCGGCATGGAAGGACTGCGCCTTGCCGAACCGGGCGAATTTACCCGACGCGCTTTTGATGCCGGCAAACTCGACCTGACCGAGGTCGAGGGCCTGGCCGATCTGATCGAGGCCGAGACCGAAGCGCAACGCCGCCAGGCGTTGCGCCAGCTTTCGGGAGAATTTGGGCGACTCGTCGAAACCTGGCGTATTCGACTGCTGAAGGCGCTTGCCTATGCCGAGGCGGAAATCGATTTCCCCGACGAAGACCTGCCGGGGCGGCTTGTCGATTCGCTACGCCCCGATCTTGAACGGCTGATCGAGGAAATCGGACATACGCTGGCTGACGAACGACGCGGGGAGCGCCTGCGCGAAGGACTATCGATCGCTATTCTCGGGCCGCCCAATGCGGGCAAATCGTCGCTGCTGAACGCGCTTGCCCGGCGCGAGGCGGCGATCGTTTCGGCGATCGCGGGAACAACGCGCGACGTGATCGAGGTGCATCTCGATCTCGGCGGCTATCCTGTCGTTGTCGCCGATACGGCGGGATTGCGCGAAATTCCGGTATTGTCAGCTACGGCCGATCTAGCGGCGGCGCAGGGCCAGATCGAGGCAGAAGGCGTTCGGCGCGCCCTTGCCCGCGCCGAGGCGGCGGACCTTAAGCTTCTGGTGCTCGATGCCACCGATCGAGAGATCGAACCGGCGATTGCGGCGCTGATCGACGCCGATACGCTGGTTGTTCGCAACAAAATCGACCTGATCGCCGACCCCAAGAATCGATTGAGCGAACATGGCGCAGCGCTAGCTCAGGACGGCAAAGGTCCGTATCCGATCTCGGTTAGGTCCGGGGCTGGCATGGCGGCATTGCTGGGCGCGGTGGCGAGCGAGGTCGCCGCGCGGCTGGCGGGCGGATCAACGGCGCCGCCAATCACGCGGGCGCGCCATCGGCGGGCGATCGAGGATTGCCAGGGCGCGCTTATTCGGGCCCTGGCGGCAGGCGATCTCCCGGCCGAGCTGTTCGCCGAGGATTTGCGCCTCGCGGCGCGGGCGCTGGGGCAGGTCGTCGGCCGGGTCGGCGTCGAGGACGTGCTCGACGCCATTTTCCGCGAATTCTGTATCGGCAAATAACCGGCTGCGGGCCGCCGCGCGCAGGTTAGGCAGGCAGCCGTTGCGGCAATACGGCGAGATTGGCGATGACCCGTTCCGCCGGGAAACGGATGGTTACCGTCGTTCCGACGCCGGAGGTGCTTTCGATGCAAATGGTGCCGCCATGCAGGCGAATCAGGCTGCGGCTGATCGACAGGCCAAGACCCGTGCCTTCGTATTTGCGGCTGATGGTCGTATCGACCTGCTGGAACGGCTCCAAGATGCGATCGATCGATTCTTTGGGAATGCCGATGCCGGTATCGGCGACCGAAATGGTCAACGACCCGTCGCCTTCGATCCGCCAGGCAACCCGGATCTTGCCGCCGCGCGGCGTGAACTTGACCGCGTTCGACAGCAGATTGAGCAAAACCTGCTTGAGCGCGCGCAAATCGGCGCGCAGATGAGGGGTACGTTCGGTTTCGGCGCCGAGCTCAATCCCGCCCTCGTCGGCACGATGGCGGATCATGGTCAGACAAGCGTTGATGGTCGGGCCGAGATCGATCGTCTGTTCGTCAAGGTCGTAGCGGCCAGCCTCGATCTTCGACATGTCGAGAATGTCGTTGATGACATCGAGAAGATGCGCGCCGCTGCGCCGGATATCCTGCGCATACTCGATATATTTCGATGAGCCGAGCCGGCCGAACATCTCCTTGGCGATGATTTCCGAAAATCCGATGATGGCGTTGAGCGGCGTTCGCAGTTCGTGGCTCATATTGGCCAGGAACTCGCTCTTCGTCCGGGTCGCCATTTCGGCCTTGTCGCGCGCCTCGCGCAGCGCCGCCTCGGCCTCTTTGAGCTCGGTAATGTCGACGAACACGCCATCGGAAACGATGCTGCCATCGGGCCCCTTCTGGGATATCGACGTGCCGCGCAGCCATCGGACCTGGTCGTCGCGATGAATACGATAATCGTGCGACCAGGCGTTAAGGCCGGTTCGCGATTCAGCGACGGATTTTTCGAATCCGGACCGGTCTTCGGCATGGATCGGGGCAAGCAGGGCGTTGGGTCGTGCATAGATCGTTTCGGGGGCGATGCCATAAATCTCGCGCACCCGATCGCTGATGTAGGTGAAACCGCTGTTTCCGTGCGGGGTGAAGCGGAACTGAAAGACGATTCCCGGCAGGCTGGCGTTGATGTGGCGAAAACGGGCCTCGCTTTTGCGTAAAGCCTGTTCGTTGACCGTTTGCCAACGGAGTTGCCGGGTGATAGCGCCAAGCATCAGGGCGAGCATGATGGCGGCGGTGGCCGCGCAGATGGCGATAATTATGGCTTCGCGCCGCCACGCGGCAAGGAGCGTTAGTTCGGACGTGCCGACGGTGATGACGAGCGGAAAACCTTTAACGGCCCGAAAACTGCTGATCCGGGTGACGCCGTCGATCGGACTGCGCGTCCGTCCCGATTCGGCGTCGATGACGGGCGCGTTCGAGTCAAAGATCGACGAGGCGCTGACGAATGTTTGCCCGAGGATGCCATCCTCGCTTGGGTAGCGCGCCAAAAGCGTGCCGTCACTACGAAACAAGGCGACAACGCTGCCGGGACCAAGGTCAATCGCCTTATAGAATTCCTCGAAATACCCCGGATCGATGACGAGAGTGACTATGCCTTTGAATTCTCCATGCGGGCCAGAAATGCGTCGGGTAAGAAAGGTCGACCATAGGCCGTCGGTCAGGCTGCGGGTCGGTATCGAGATATCCAGGCCGTGCGCAGGATTATCGCGCTGAATAATGAAAGGCTGCCGCGCCGCCACGGAAATGCGAATGGGTGGATGTTGGCGCGAGGAGTAACGAATAGCTCCGGTTTCATCAAAAATGGTCAACGCGCGGACCATCGGCATACTGGCGATACGCTCGCGCAACGCAATATGAATCGCCTTGCCGTTGGCGATCTCGGCTTCGGTTGCCGTGCGCATTTTTTCGACGGTGGTGATAAGGACGAGATCGAGGCTCTGAACAAGCCGGGCAGTCTGTTCGGCGAGCACCAGATCGAGATTGAGCATTTCCCGCTCAGCGTCGGCGAGCGCTTTGCTGCGTAGCTGGGTGATAAGTACGCCTGCGCCGATCAGTAGGGCCAGAATGAGTATTATCCCGAAGCCGACGAACAGGCGGCCGGTGAACGCCGCGACTGGGCGTTCGCGCGTTAACGAATCGCGCGTTGGCCCGCCGGCCGGATCGGGCGCACCCTTGGCGATCGTGTTGCCTGTTTGGCGGTCAACGACCGGCACCGGGGGAGATGGCACAATTGCCGACAACGAAACCTTACCTCAGGTTGATGTTCAGATCACGCCGCGAACCAAGGGCACGAAACGAATGGACCGCGGTTGTCATGTGCAAGGCTTCGGCTATTCGTCGAATCTGTATGCGCCAAAGCTGTTGGTTTAGCTTGCTCCGCAATTGGTTAATAACTCGTTTGCAGGCTGGCGTTTTTGTGTGGTTTTATAAGGGTTGGCGGGGCCGTCTTCGGATGACGATAGAAATTTAATCCGATACGGCGCTACTCGGCCACCGCCAGGCATTCTGCGACGCCGCGTGCCGAATCGAGAAATTCTCATAACTAATTGATTAATATATATTATATTGAACGTTTCATGTGAAACAGGCGTCAATAAGAGTCAAATTGACCGGGCCGCCCCTGCCCTTTACAGTCCCGCCCATGATCAAAACCCGGGATTTCGACGTCGTGGTCATCGGCGGCGGTCATGCTGGCTGCGAGGCGGCGGCGGCGGCGGCGCGACTCGGCGCCCGGACATTGCTGCTGACCCATGCGGTCGAGACGATCGGCGAGATGTCGTGCAACCCGGCCATCGGCGGCCTGGCCAAGGGTCATCTGGTGCGCGAGATCGACGCCCTCGACGGCGTCATGGGGCGGGCGATCGACCGCGCCGGTATCCAGTTCCGGATGCTCAATCGTTCCAAAGGCCCGGCGGTTCGCGGCCCGCGCGCTCAGGCGGACCGCAAGCTTTATCGCCAAGCGATGCTGGCGATTCTTGCTGCGCAACCAAACCTGACCATCCGGGCCGGCGCTGCAGAAGATCTCGAAATCGGCGCAGACGGTCGGGTAACCGCCGTCCTGACGGCCGATGGCGCCCGGATTGCCTGCGGCGCAGCGATCCTGACCACCGGTACGTTCTTGCGCGGGCTGGTCCATATTGGCGACGAAAAGATCCCGGCCGGCCGGGCGCGGGGGCGCGACGGCCATGAAGCCCCAGCCATCGGACTTGCCGAAACTCTCGATCGGCTGGGGTTTGCCCTTGGCCGGCTGAAGACCGGGACCCCGCCCCGCCTCAACGGGCGGACGATCGACTGGAGCGGCC
>JACQAF010000126.1 GCA_016195145.1 Rhodospirillales bacterium | reverse complement strand
TCGTCTCCTCTGTCATGGAACCAGCACCAGCTTGCCGATCGTTTGCCGGGTTTCGAGGCGCGTCATTGCTGTGGCCGCATTTTCTAGGGGATGGACCTCCGGCTCTTTCCGCGCGATGACGCCGAGCTTGACAAGGTCATGAATCTCGTTCATGGCCGGCCCCATTAGATCTGGCCGCTTTGTGATAAGGGCACCGAGCTCCTGGCCGACGATGGCAAAGGGGTAGTGGAAGATAATGTCCTTGTTGCTGATCTGGACCAGATCATTGCTGGCGATGCCGAAGACCACCAGGCGCCCATACGGCCGGACGACGCGAAGGGTCTTTTGGAACACCTCTCCGCCGACCATCTCGAGCGCGACATCGACGCCGAGGCCGCCCGTCAGGTCCCTGACCGCCGCCTCGAAGTCTTTTTCAACGTAGTTGACGATGTGATGGGCGCCGAGGCTCTCGGCGAGTCGAAGCTTTTCACGGGTCGAAGCGGTGGCGATGACGGTCGCGCCGTAGTGTCTGGCGAGCGCCACGTTGGCCTGTCCCACGCCGCCGGCCGCGGCGTGGACCAGCACGGTTTGGCCGGGCTGCACCTGGCCGCAGATTTTTACGCAGGCGATTGCGGTCGCCCAATCGACGAAGAAGCCGGCGGCCTGAGCATCGCTCCATCCCTCGGGTACGGGCATGAGATTGGTTGCCGGAACGACGTGGTATTCGGCGAACGCCCCAGGCACACCGACCCCGATCACCCGGTCGCCGACCGCGAAACCATCCACCCCGCGGCCAAGCGCCTCGATCTGGCCGCAGGCCTCGTTTCCCGCAATGTAGGGAGGCGTCGGCCCGCCGATATAGCGACCGCGCGTCTGCATCGTGTCGGCAAAGTTGATTCCAGCGGCCTTGACCCGAATGAGCGCCTCGCCGGCGCGGGGTTTTGGCACGTCGGTTTCGACAAGGCGCGCCGAACCGGGGCCATCGAGGGCGCGGATCTCGATCGCCCGCATGGTTTTTGGTTGCATTGTGAATTTTCCTAAAGATAACCGGTCATCTTATGCAATGAACAAATGTCGAACCCACCAGCATACCCGTCGATCCTCAATCGTCGAACCGGAGCCCGGCAGCGTCCGCCGCCTTGTCCATCCTCGCCCGCAGCCGCACGCCGGTATCGCGCCAGGCGGGGATTTCATGCAGGCGTGCGTTCCACGCCATGATGTTAGGGTAGGGGTCGAACGGGAGCTTCGCGCGGACCATGTGGCTGAGCGGTGCGGCGAGGGCGAAATCGGCAAGCGTAACCTCGTTGCCGGCGACGAACTTCCGGCCGCCAAGCTGCGCGTCCAGTATCGGCGCAAAACGCTCGATGCGCCGTCGTCCTTCGGCCACGCGCGATTCGTCCGGCGCGAGCCCCATGAACCGCTTGAGATAAAGCTCCTCCACGAACATGGGCGGCCCCTGCCGGAAATGCTCGGCGGCCCAGAACATCCAGCGCAGCACATCCTGCCTTTCCGCCCCGGCGGGCCAGAGCGGCGTTGCGCCCGCCTTTTCCGCCAGATGAATCATAATCACGTCCGCCTCCCAGAGCGTGACGCTTCCGTCCACGAGGCTCGGCACCATCCCGTTGGGGTTGATCGCGAGGTATTCGGGGGATCGGTTCGCGCCCATGAGGAGGTCGACAAACACTTCCGTCGGCTTAATTCCGAGGTGTTGCGCCGTTGCGCCTACGCGCCGGCAACTGCCGGACCCGGGATCCATGTAATGCTTCATTGTCGCCTCGGTTGCGCGTTTCACTCTGCTTACTCCGATTTAGTCGGTGCGCTATCGGATCGGAACTCTTGGAAATTGCAAAAAATCGGTGCAAAAATGCACCGCTATGAACTGGGACGATCTGCGTATCTTTCTTGCCGTGGTGCGCTCAGGTTCGGTCCGGGCGGCCGCCAATGCGCTGGGCGTCAATCACTCGACCGTCTCGCGGCGGATCGACGCGTTCGAGAAAAAGTTGGAGGTTCGCCTATTCGAGAGACTGCCGACCGGCTATCTGACCACCGCCGAGGGGGAGGATATGCTCCAGGGCGCGCAGCGGATCGAGGCGGAGTATGCCGCCCTCGACCGTCGCGTGGTCGGACGGGATGCCCGGCTCACCGGCCTTGTCAGGGTCACCATGCCAGGCGCCCTGGCGACGCTGCTTCTCATTCCGGACCTGGCCAGGTTCACCGAGGCCTATCCGGACATTGAGATCGAGCTGGATGCTTCTTACAAGGTGGCCGACCTCTCGCGGCGCGAAGCCGATGTGGCGATCCGGCTCACGAACGATCCGCCGGATCGTCTCGTCGGGCGCCGCCTCCTTAAATTCGCCAAAGCCATCTACGCATCGCACACCTACCTCGCCCGGCGCGCTAGGGTCGGTGAGCCTCCGTCGTTCTCATGGATTAGCTGGGACGATCCCTCCTCGGGGCCGCAATGGGCGCAAAACAGCCCCTATCCCAAGGCGCCGATTCGCCATCGGGTTGGCGATCCCGCGGCGCTGCTTGCCGCAGTAAAGGCTGATATGGGAATCGCCATGTTGCCGTGCTTCATGGGCGATGCCGAACCGAGCTTGCGGCGGCTGGCGGCTGCCGATCCGGTTCACGGCCGGGATTTGTGGCTTCTGACCCACGAGGATTTGCGGCGTACCGCACGGATACGGAAGTTTCTCGACTTCATGGCTGACGCCATTCTTCGCCATCGCGACTTGCTCGAAGGGCGTCGTCCTCAACCGGAGACGATGCCTGCTCGGCCTGCGGCCGGATCCGCTGCGCCGAAATAACGAACGGGCCGGCTCCCGCAAGAGAGCCGGCCCGTTCGCTTTTCCATCCGCCGGCGCGTCGCCGCGCCTGGCGCGCGGTTACTTGATCTTCGATTCCTTGAACGCGAC
>JACQAF010000153.1 GCA_016195145.1 Rhodospirillales bacterium | reverse complement strand
GGCGCGCATTGTCGACGACGCCGGCAATCCGCTGCCGGCGGGCGAGATCGGCAAGCTCGCCGTTCGCGGCCCGACCGGCTGCCGCTATCTTGCCGACCCGGAGCGACAGAAGAAATACGTGCAGAACGGCTGGAACCTTACCGGCGACGCCTACAAAATGGATGAAGACGGCTATTTCTGGTATCAGGCGCGCACCGACGACATGATCGTCTCGGCCGGCTACAACATTTCGGGACCGGAAGTGGAGGGTGTGCTGCTCGAACACCCCAAGGTGCGCGAATGCGCCGTCGTCGCCGCCCCCGACGCCGAGCGCGGCATGATCGTCAAGGCCTTCGTCGTGCTGCGCGAAGAGGCTCAAGCCCTGCCGGCAACGGCAAAAGAGCTGCAGGATTACGTCAAGGCGCAGATCGCGCCCTACAAATACCCGCGCGCGATCGAATTCGTCCCTGCCCTGCCGCGCACCGAAACCGGCAAAGTCCAGCGATTCAAGTTGCGCGAGCAGGAAAAGGTTCGGGCCAGCACATAACCCCCGCCCGCACTAATCCGCGGCCGGAGGCCGGGTGCGGCGCAGAAATGATTCGCGGTAAAAGACATAAAGCCCGCTGGCGACAATGACCGCGGCGCCGATGATCGTCCATTTATCGGGAAAATCCCCAAACACCATGTAACCGAGAATCGTGATCCACACGATCTGGATATAGCTGTAGGGCGCAAGCTGCGCCGGGGCCGCGCAGCCATAAGCCTGGATGAACAGGTAATGCGCGAAGCCGCCGAGCATGCCGATGGTCACCATCTGCACCCAGCCGAGCACATCGAGCGGCGTCCAGAAAAATGGCGCCGCCGCCGACAGCAACACCGCCCCGACGATGCCGGTATAGAAGATCGTCGTCTGCGCCGAATCGACGCCGCTTAGCATCCGCGTGGCAAGATGATAGCAGGCGTTGCAGGTCGCCATCGCCAGAGCGATGAACGCCGCCCAATGGACCGCACCGAGGCCCGGCCGGATGACCACCAACACGCCGGTAAAACCCAGCAAGACCGCCGTCCAGCGCCGTGGCCCGACCCGTTCCTTGAGCACTAGTGCTGCGAGCGCCGTGACCATCAACGGCGCAACGAAGCCGATCGCCGTCGCCTCGGCGAGCGGCAGAAAGCTTACGGCGGTGAAAAACAGCAGTGTCACCCCGGCCAGCAATCCGCCGCGCAATAACTGGAAGACCGGCCGCGCCGACACCAGCGGCCGCAAGACGCCGTAACGCGGCATCAAGATCATCAGGAAGGCGACATGGAACACGTATCGCCCCCACGCGATCTGCACCACATGATAGTCGCGGGTCATGTATTTGCCGAGCGCGTCGAGACAGGCGAACAGCATGGCCGCCGCCATATAGAGGAGAACGCCGCGCAAAACCGGCGGTGCGGCGGAGTTCGTTGGTTCGGCGGTCGTCATCAAGCGGGTTAGGGAGTCGGGAGAAGAACGAATCGGTATCTGCCAACGGGAGTTATAGCACCCCTCCGCCAGCCATGCGGATTCAATGCCTGAATGGCTGCATAGAATTCCCGCCTAGGCAAACCTCGACACTTCGATGCTAAGCTATCGACAGCAATATAAAGCCGCGGGACAGGCGATGGTCGGGCGCTAATGCGCAGGTCAAGTGCGCGCAACAAACGGAAGGAATCACATGGCATGAACATGGCCGCCCCGCTCGAAGTCGGAATAGCGGTTAAAACGCTTGTACCGATGGTCGCTTTTTATTGCGATATACTGAGCTGCATGGAAATTTCGCGCATCGACGTGCCGGCTGAAAAAACAACAGTAAACCGGTTATCGCCCGATGGCTGCGTCATTGTGCGACTGCAAACCCCAAATGGCGAGCGGATCAAGCTTCTTGCCTCGCCGTCCACAACCCAGCCGGCGACAGCCCGAAAATGGCTTCTCGCCAGAACAGGGATCGCTTATCTCACTTTCATTGTTATCGACCTCGACGCCCACGTACGACGACTGCGCGAACACGGGATCATACTGGCGAGCGGCGATCGGCCGGTCGAAAATCGACCGGGGCTACGCGTTATCTTCTTCCACGATCCGGAAGGCAACACGATCGAGTTTGTCGAATACGCCGACCTTGGCGCATACCGGCCGGACATCGCGGACCGGCGCTAAGGCGGGCGGTCCTATTCCTTGGGCGTCGATAAATTGTGAACGAGGGCCAGCCGCTCTTCGCTTCGCACCGGCTCGCCGTCGAGGCGCTTGCAATGACCGTCGATGAACGCCCCGGTGTCGATGGTCAGGGTTTCATGGCGGATATCGCCGACAACATGCGCCGTGCGAGCCAGCTCGACGCTTTTCGCCCGGATCGGTCCGCAAACCTTGCCGAGGACGCGAACCGCCTCGGCGATAATCTCACCGTGGACGGCGCCGCTTTCGCCGACGGTCAGGGTGTGCGTCCGTACGTTGCCGTGCACCGTGCCGTCGAGTTGGATATCGCCGTCGGAAACGACGTCGCCGGTGACGCGGAAATCGCCCGCAATAATCGACGGCATGCCTTTTTTCGCCGGCGCGGCTTGCGGCGCGGCCTTGCTAGCTCTTGAGAACATATTTGGCGGCCTCCAGGAATTTGACGGGATCAAGATTCTTGCCGTCGCTCAGTATCTCATAGTGCAGATGCGGCCCGGTCGACCGGCCGGTCGATCCGACCAGCCCGATCGTATGGCGCGCCGCTATGCGTTGCCCGACCTTGACCTCGATGCGCGACAGATGGCCGTAACGCGTGCGCAAACCGAAGCCGTGATCGATCTCGACCATGTTGCCGTGATCGCCGTTGCGGGCGGCGAATACCACAATGCCTGGCGCCGGCACCTTTATCGGCGTGCGCGCCGGAGATCGCAGATCGACGCCATAATGCATCGCGGATTGGCCGTTAATCGGGTCGGTACGGATACCAAAACCGCTCATCACCGCATATTGGTCGAGCGGCGGCAGGACCGGCATGGCGCGCAGCAGCCGCTGAAGATCGGTTAGGCGGCCGATATGCCAGCCGAGAGAGAGCAGACCAACCTGTTGGGTCGCCTCTTCCTTCGTGGCGACACGCGCATCGATGAACGGGCCGCCGAGTCCCGTCGTCGCCGAAACGGCCAGTACGCGATCAGGATCGAGGCCGGTCCGTTTGACGATCCGTGTCAGCGTGTCGACGCTGCTCCGCGTTTTCTCGATCATCTGAACCAAGGCGGCTTCCTGCGCCGCCGGAAGCGCGCCCTTGTCCCGCTTAAGCGCATCGATCTCGCCCGCCAGCCGTTTTTTCTCGCGGGCAAGACGATCGCGTTCCACCGCCAATCGGCCCCGCTCGGCCAGCGCATCGGCCAATTGCCGGTCGATTTCAGTCGCAGCGCTGCCAAGCTGCGTATTGCGCGACTGCTCCTTGCGTACCTGCTGTTCGATCTGGCGCAACTGCACAACCAGGGTCTCATGCGCGGCAGAGGCGCGCTCGCGTTCGGTTTCAGCCGAGTCCAGACGCGACTCGAGCTCGCTCAGCTTCTCGCGCAAACGCTCGTTCTGGTCGACGAGTGAAAGCACGACATTAGCGCTCTCAGCGCGGCCGATTTCGGCGGCGCTATCGACCGACGGCGCCAGACTGTCGAGGGCGGTGCGATAGGCTTGCTCCAGCCGGCTGACTTCGTCGCGCTGCATATCGGCATAACGCAAAGCCGCCTGATGGCCGACGGTCATCCACATCGTGGCGCCGAAGAACAGCAGGAACGACAGGGCGACGACACGTTGCGCCCATGGCTTGATTGTCAGGAAGCGAACGCCAGTCGCCGTGCGCACCATGACTTGGCGCATAGGAAACAACTTGGCGTCGATCCGCGCCAAGCGGCCTGCATCATGGGACTGTCGCCTGTCGTTGAACATCCGTCCTGTCCGTTTCCCCGAGCGGCAGAGGCGGGCGAGCGCACGGCTGTTGGTGATAATTACTAAGATAGATGATGCCGACTCGAAATCGGCCGGGTCAAGCAATGAATCGGTTATGGGAAGCGCTTCCCTGTTTTGTTACACCTAGTCCTAGTCATCGTCGGGAACATAAGGTGAAAACCCCCGGATATCCACGTAGTGTCGCCTAAATTTTAGATATATCCCGCCTTGTTAGCAGCGCACCCGCCAGAACAACAGCGGTGAAGACAACCACGATGACGATCGTTGCCAAGGCGTTTATCTGCGGCGACAGCCCCAACCGGACACTGGAAAAAATTACCATCGGAAGCGTTGTCGCACCGGGGCCGGAGACGAAACTCGCCACCACCAGATCGTCAAGCGAGAGCGTGAACGCGAGCAACCAGCCGGCGGCAAGGCCCGGCGCCAGCCTTGGCAGCGTAATCCAGACGAACACTTTCCATGGTCGCGCGCCGAGATCGAGCGCCGCCTCCTCGATCGAGCGATCGAGCCCGGCCAACCGCGCCTGGACGACGACGGCAATATAAGCCGTCGCAAACGTCGCATGGGCGATCACGATGGTGGCGACCCCGCGTTCAGCCGGCCAACCGATTGCCTGTTCAAGCAGGACGAACAGAAGCAGCAGCGACAACCCGGTAATCACCTCCGGCATCACCAGCGGTGCAGCAAGCAATCCCGCGAACAGCAGGCGGAAGCGAAACCGTCCGAAACGGGTCAGGGCATAGGCGGCCAGCGTCCCCAGAATGAGCGCGATGCTGGCGCTGAGCGCTGCGACGACAAGGCTCAGGCCGGCCGCATCGAGAATACGGGCGTTGCCGGCCAGCTCGATATACCAACGGGTAGAAAATCCCGTCCACACGGTGACGAGGCGCGACTCGTTGAACGAAAACACGATCAATAGCAGGATCGGCAGGTAGAGAAAGGCGTAGCCGAGGCCGAGCGCCGCGGCGAGCGGAAAGGACAATCGCCGCGTCATCGATTTTTCTCCGCGATCCGGGCGCGCAATTGCTGAAAAACGACGATCGGCGCCACCAATATCGCCAGCAGGACGGTTGCAATCGCCGATGCCGCCGGCCAGTCGCGGTTGGCGAAAAACTCGTTCCACAGGACGCGCCCAATCATCGGCGTGTTGGGCCCGCCGAGCAGATCGGGGATGACGAACTCGCCGACCGCCGGAATGAACACCAGCAGGCAGCCCGCCGCGGCGCCCGGCAGCGACAGTGGTAGCGTCACGGCGGCGAAAATGCGCATTGGTCGGGCGCCAAGATCGGCCGCCGCTTCGCCAAGCGCCGGGTCGATCTTTTCCAGCGCCGCATAAAGCGGCAGGACCATGAACGGCAAGTATGAATAGATGATGCCGAGATGGACGGCAAAGGCGTTATCGATCATCTGCACTGGCTGCACGATCAGGCCAAGCCACATCAGGGCGGAATTGATTATCCCGGTCGGCCGCAGCAACGCCATCCACGCGTAAACGCGGATGAGAAACGACGTCCAGAACGGCAATATCGCCAGCATCAGCAGGAAGCTGCGCGACGACGCCGGCGCGCGCACAATGGCCAGCGCCAGCGGATAGCCGATCAACAGGCAGATGATTGTCGATACAGCGGCGATCCGCACTGCGTTCCACAACGCCACGTAATAGAGATCGTCGCTCAGCATCAGCTGATAACTGCCGAGCGTAGCGCGCAGATCAACGCCGTCGCGGGATATGTCGACCAATGGCGCAAAGGGCGGCATCGCGTCGATGCCTTGCGAAAAACTGATCGTCAGCACGATAGCGAACGGCGCGAAAAAAAACGCCAGCAGCCAGATCCATGGCGCCGCAAGCACGATGCCGCGCCGCCGGGCGTCCCGAGAGCGGTCGCCGGCCGGATTCATCGCACAGGGTTCATTGGGTCAGCACCACGCCGCTATCCGGCGCCCAATAATAGGCCATCGTCTCGCCCCGCCGCGGCAACGCTACCGCGCCGCGCGCCGCATTGGCCACCGTCAGGCGCACCCTTCGCCCCGCCGGCGACGCCAGATGATAGACAGTCATGTCGCCGAAATAGGCGATCTCGCTCACCGTTCCATGCCCGCGATTGACGCCGTCCGTCGGCGGCGCGTCGCCGATGACGAGCCGCTCGGGCCGCACCGCCACCCAGACCTGCGCACCTGGCATCAGGACCGTGCCGTGCCGCACGCGCAACTCGCCGCTGCCATCGGCGGCGCGGATGACGGCCATTCCGCTCTCGCACGCCAGAACCTCGCCATCGACCAGATTCACCCGGCCGACGAAATCGGCCACCAGGCGCGAGGCAGGCGCTTCGTAGATTTCCTCCGGCCGGCCGATCTGGACGATGCGCGCTGCCGCCATCACGGCGATGCGCGTCGACATGCTCATCGCCTCGTCCTGGTCGTGGGTGACGAGGATGAAGGTGATTCCGGTTTTTGCCTGGATGTTGATCAACTCGATTTGCGTTTGTTCGCGCAGCTTGCGGTCGAGCGCCGCTAGCGGCTCATCGAGCAGCAACACCTTCGGCAGCTTCGCCAGGCTGCGCGCCAGCGCCACGCGCTGCCGCTGCCCGCCGGAAAGCTGATGCGGCCGCCGCTCGCCAACATCCGCCATCTGGACCAATTCGAGCATCGCCCGGACCCGGTCGCGAATTTCCGCCTTGCCGAGGCGTTCCTGCCGCAGGCCGAAGGCGATGTTGCCGGCGACGCTCATATGCGGAAACAGGGCATAAGACTGAAACACGGTATTGACCGGCCGTTCGTAGGGCGGCCGGTCGGTCATGTCGACGCCGTCGATGATGACCCGGCCTGCATCGGGCGTCTCCAACCCCGCGATAAGCCGCAGCAACGTCGTCTTGCCGCAGCCCGATGCGCCAAGCAGCGAAAACAGTTCCCCCCGCCTGACCTCGAGCGTCGCTTGCGATACCGCCGGTACGCCCGCGAACGATTTCGACAATCGTTCGAGGCGCAGCGCCGGCGCGCCAGCCATGGTTTCGGCGGGCCCCGTCAGCGGCCCGCGGTTACACGTGTCCACGCCCGTGTCCGCAACCGGTCATAATCCCGCGTCGCCGGCGAGATGGTGTAGAAACGCCGCCGGAATTCCTCGGGCGGATAGACCGTCGGATCGTTGCGGATCGCCGGGTCGACTACCGGCAGCGATTCGGGCACTGCATTAGCGTAACCGATGAAATTGGTGTTGAGGGCCGCAATTTCCGGCCGCAACACGAAATCGAGGAAACGATATGCGTTGGCGACGTTGCGCGCATCGGCCGGTATCGCCCAGGTATCGAACCATAACAATGTCCCCTCGACCGGCAGCGCGTATTCGATCTTCACGCCTTTGCGCGTCTCGGCGGCGCGTCGGGCCGCCTGCTTGATGTCGCCCGAATAACCGAACACAAGGCACGCGTCGCCATTGGCAAGATCGTTGATGTATTCGGAGGAATGCCATTTCCGCACATAGGGACGGATCTTGGTCAGAACCTCGATCGCCGCGTCGAGGTCCGCCGGCGTCTTGCTGTCGGGCTCGCGCCCGAGATAGGCCAACGCCGCCGGAATCACGTCGGTCTGCGAATCGAGGATGATCACCCCGCACGCCTTGAAGCGCGACACCACCGCCGGATCGAAGATCATTTTGAGGCTGTAAACCGGCGCGTCGCCCATGATCCGCAACACCCGCCCGGCGTTGTAGCCGATGCCGGTCGTCCCCCACATCCATGGAATCGCGTATTTGTTGCCGGGATCGTTTTTCTCGATCTGGCGCATGATCGCCGGATCGAGCTTGCCGTAGTTCGGGACGCGGCTGCGGTCGATCGGTTGGTAAAAATTGGCCGGAATCTGCCGCGCCAGGAATGGCGACGCCGACGGCACGACGAGATCGTAGCCGCTGCGCCCGGCGCGCAGCTTGGCGTCGAGCACCTCGTTCGAATCGTAAACGTCGTAACGGACCTTGATCCCGGTTTCGGCCTCGAAGCGCTTGATCGTCCCTTCGTCGATATAGTCGCTCCAGTTATAGATATTGAGCACGCCCTGGGCCGCTGCCGGCGTAACCAACCCGAAAGCCAGAATCGCACCCGCAATCGCCTGACGAAGCTTTGCGCGCATGGCCACCCCCCCCCTTGCCGCATGGACGAATTGGCAGATTGAGCCCGCCGCTCGTCACGCTGTCAATGCTGTTGCACCCGGCGAATCGACTATACTCGCCGCCTCGCCGACCATCCTCGTTCGTGGATTTATCGATGACCGATCTCCTGGGCGCCTTTTGTCCGCATGGCAGCTTCGGCCTTTCTGGCGCGCCGGCGGGTCCGCTGGCCGGCCTTCGCTTCGCGGCCAAGGATCTGTTCGATGTTGCCGGTCACCGCACAGGGGCCGGAAATCCCGCCTGGTTCGACAGCCACCCGCCGGCGGCCGCGAATGCCCCCGTTGTCGCAACCCTGCTCGCGGCCGGCGCGTCGCTCGCCGGCAAGACGATTACCGACGAACTTGCCTACGGGATGACCGGGCGGAATATCCATTACGGCACGCCGGTGAATTCGGCCGCCCGCGACCGTCTGCCTGGCGGTTCGTCGAGCGGCTCGGCCGCGGCCGTCGCCGGGGCTGTCGTCGACTTCGCCATCGGTTCGGATACCGGCGGTTCGGTGCGCATACCGGCAAGCTATTGCGGCATTTTCGGCATCCGTCCGAGCCATGACCGCATTTCGCTCGTCGGCGCTGTCCCCTTGGCCCCGAGTTTCGATACCGTCGGCTGGTTCACCCGCGACGCCAAGCTGCTGGAGCGCGTCGGCCAGGTCTTGCTTGCCGAAACTGCCGCCCCGCCTCGGCCATTGCGCCTGCTGCGCGCCGATGATCTATTCGATCTTGCCGAGCCCGGCGTTGCCGAGGCGCTCGCGCCGCTGATCGACAAGGTGGCGCGGATTGTCGGGCCGCCAAAAGCGGTTCGCCTTGCTCCCGACGGACCGGCCGGGTGGCTCGAAACCATGCGGCTGATCCAGGCCCGCGAGGCCTGGCAGTCCGACGGCGCGTGGCTTCGCCGTACGAAGCCGAATCTTGCCCCCGACGTGCAGGCCCGCTTCGACTTCGCCGCGACGGTGAACGCGGAGATGGTCGCTGGCCCCGCAGCCCGGCGCGGTGAAATCGCCGCCCGCATGGCCGACCTGCTGGCCGATAACGCCGTGATGATCCTGCCGACCGCGCCCGGCCCCGCCCCCTTGCGCGAGGCGACATTCGACGAGCTCGACCGGGTGCGCGCGCAGACCATCCCATTCACCTGCGTCGCCGGGCTCGCCCGCCTGCCGCAGGTCAGCATCCCCGGCGCCTGTCTCGGCGGCGCACCCATCGGCCTTTCGCTTCTCGGGGCCGTCGGTAGCGACGCCATGCTGCTGCGCCTCGCTTGCGACATCGCCGCCTAATCATCCTGCTAAACTGGAGGCAAGAATGCTGAAGATTTGGGGCCGTAAAAACTCGATCAATGTTCAGAAAGTCATGTGGGCCGTCGCCGAACTCGGCCTGCCCCATACCCGCATCGACGCCGGCGGTCAGTTCGGCAGCCTGCGCGACGTCGAATATCTTGCCCGCAATCCCAACGCGCTCATCCCGACCATCGACGACGGCGGTTTTATCCTCTGGGAATCGAACGCCATCGTCCGCTATTTCGCCGACAAGCATGGCGCGGGAACGCTCTGGCCCGCCGATTTGCGGGTGCGGGCCGACGCCGACCGCTGGATGGACTGGCAGGCGACGACGGTCCAGCCGCCGATGCGGCCGGTGTTCATGGGCCTCATCCGCACGCCGCCGGAGAAACGCGACATGGCGGCGATTGAGGCCAGTCGTATCGAAGCGGAAGGCGTATGGCGGATATTCGATGCGTATATGAAGGGGCGGACCTTTGTGACCGGCACCAGCCTCACCATGGGCGACATACCGGTCGGCTGCTATCTCCATCGCTGGTATGGGCTGCCGATTGAGCGGCCGAAACTGGCCAATCTTGAGGCCTATTATGCACGGCTCGGCGAACGCCCGGCGTTCCGGACGCATGTGATGATGCCCCTGACCTGAGGAGCGTGATATATCGTCGCCCGATACACGGGGTACCCCGGAGCATTGCCCATGACCGTCCATATCGCCCGCCATCGTGCCGGGTTCCAGCCCGGCTGGACCGATATCGCCGCCATCGACGATACGACCGATCCGACCGGCCTCGGCCTTGCCGTGCTCGCCCTGCCGGCTGGCGGGCGTCACCGCGAGAAAACGCCGGGCGAGACGGCGTTCCTCCTGATGTCGGGCGACGTTGCGGTGACCGTCGGCAATCGGCGGGTCGATATGGGGCGCGGTTCGCTGTTCGACGATGGGCCGAGCTGCGTCCACCTTCCGGCCGGGGCGGAAATTGCCATCGAGGCGCGCACGGCGAGTGAGTTCACGGTCTATCGCTGCGCCAATACGCAGCCGTTTGCGCCGGCGGTCTATTTGCCGGCCGATACGGCCGACGAGCACCGCGGAAAAGGGCAGGTCGGCGACGCGTGCCTGCGTCTCGTGCGCACCATCTTCGACCGCTCAAACAGCGATGCCAACGCCGAGCTGGTGCTGGGCGAGGTCGTGACCCTACCCGGCCGCTGGTCGAGCTATCCGCCGCACCATCACGCCCAGCCCGAAATCTATCACTACCGCTTCACCCATCCGCAGGGTTACGGCCATGCCGAGATGGGCGAGGCGATCTACAAGGTCAGGCAGTTCGATACGGTGAAAATTCTCGGCGGCAACGACCATGCCCAATGCGCCGCCCCCGGTTATGGCATGTATTATGCTTGGGTGATTCGTCACCTGCCGGACAATCCCTATACCGTGCCCGAATTCACACCCGAGCATCGCTGGACGACGGACCGCGACGCAAAAATCTGGCGGCCGGCGGGCCTTTCCGAAGATCAATAATAAAGACCGATACGATGACCGACCATGACTGACCGGGCCGAAGGCCGGAAATTCGACCTGGTGACGATCGGACGGGCCGCGGTCGACATCTATGGCGAGCAGATCGGCGGCCGGCTGGAGGACATGGCGAGCTTCGCCAAGTATCTCGGCGGCTGTCCGGCCAATATCGCAGTCGGTGCGGCGCGGCTCGGCCTGCGGGTGGCGATGATTACCCGCGTCGGCGACGAGCATATGGGCCGTTTCGTGCGCGAAACCCTCGCCGCCGAGGGCGTCGATACCGGCCAGGTGAAGACCGATCCCCAGCGCCTGACCGGCCTCGTCATCCTTGGCATCCGCGACAAGGCGACGTTTCCGTTGATTTTTTACCGCGAGAACTGCGCCGACATGGCGCTTGAGGCGGCCGATATCGACCCCGCCGTCGTCGCCTCCGCCCGGGCGCTGCTCGTCACCGGAACGCATTTCTCAACCGCCCGCACCGACGAGGCCTGCCGCACCGCGATGCGCCACGCCCGCGCCGCCGGCACCCGGATCGTTCTCGATATCGACTATCGGCCCGTCCTGTGGGGGCTGACCGGCCACGGGCTGGGCGAGGAGCGTTACGTCGCCTCCGACGGCGTGAGCAAGCACCTGCAGAGCATCGCGCCGGATTGCGACCTGATCGTCGGCACGGAAGAGGAAATCCATATCGCCAGCGGCGCGACCGATACGCTGGCCGCGTTACGGCGCCTGCGCGAACTGAGCGCGGCAACGTTGGTGGTCAAGCGCGGGCCGATGGGTTGCGCCATCTTCCCTGGCCCGATTCCGCAACGCATCGAAGACGGCGTTGTCGGCCGGGGTTTCCCGGTCGAGGTGTTTAACGTGCTCGGCGCCGGCGACGGATTCATGGCCGGCCTGCTCAGCGGCTGGCTACGCGGTCTCGACTGGCCGGCCGCCGCCGCCCGCGCCAACGCCTGCGGCGCGCTGGTCGTCTCGCGCCACGGCTGCGCGCCCGCCATGCCGACTGCGGCCGAGCTTGACGATTTCCTCGCCCGCGCCGACGGACCGACCCGCCTGCACGACGATCCGCGCATCAACTATCTCCATCGCGTGACGACGCGCCGCCGGCAGTGGCCGGAAATCTGCGCCCTTGCCTTCGATCACCGGCGGCAGCTCGAAGACCTTGCCGCCGCCCATCGCTCCCCGATCGAGCGTATCCCCCGCTTCAAGGCGCTGGTCGCCGAGGCATTGCGCCAGACCGCCCCTGACATTCCCGGGGCCGGGGCGATCATCGACGACCGCTTCGGCCGCGAGCCGCTGAGCGCCCTGACCGGCAGCGGGCTGTGGCTGGCCCGTCCGGTCGAACTGCCCGGCAGCCGGCCGTTGGAGTTCGAGGCGGGCCCCGATATCGCGCTTACCTTGCGCACCTGGCCGGTCGAGCATGTGGCCAAATGCCTCGTCGCCTATCACCCCGACGACGAGGCCGATCTGCGCCGAACGCAGGAGGATCGCGTCGCCGCCCTGTTCCGCGCCTGTATCGCCACCGGCCGCGAATTCCTGCTCGAAGTCATCCCACCGCGCCGGCCCGGCGACGGCCCCGACATTCTCGCGCGTGCACTCAAGCGCTTCTATGACATCGGTATCCAGCCCGATTGGTGGAAACTGCCGCCCGCGCCCGACCGCGCCGCGTGGACGGCACTGGGCGATGTCATCCGCCGACACGATCCGCATTGCCGGGGGATCGTCATCCTCGGCCTCGATTCGCCCGAGGACGATCTTGCGCGGGGCTTCGCTGCCGCCGCTGGCGAGGAAACCGTGCGCGGTTTCGCCGTCGGCCGGAATATCCATTGGAAGCCGGCCGAGGCCTGGTTCGCCAGCGAAGCGGACGACGCCACGACGATCGACGCCATCGCCATCAATTACCGCCGTATCGCCGGCTTGTGGCGATCCGCGAAGGGGTATTAACGCCGTTCGTCCGCCGCTGAGATAAACCTGCCGCCACCCAGGCCTGCCTTATCCGGCTGCAGGCCGCCAACAGGATGCCCGTATGACCAAACATGATCTTGAGCAGCGCTATCTTGCGGCCTGCGCCATCGCCTACGAGGCGGGCGATCTTGCCCGCCGGCGCTTCGAGGACCGCGCGAGCATCGGCCTTAAATTCAAGGGACCGCAGGACTATCTCACCGCCGCCGATGGCGAGGTCGAGCGGCTGATCATTCGCCGCATCGGCGAGGCGTTTCCCGACGATGCCTGCTACGGCGAGGAGGGCGGCGGGACGTTCGGATCGCGGGTCTGGGTGATCGATCCGATCGACGGCACCGCCAATTTCGCGCGCGGGGTGCCGCATTTCTGCATCTCGATCGCCTTCGTCGACGAAGGAAAGCCTGCTGTCGGCGCGATCTACAGCCCGGCGACGGCCGAGATGTTCGCCGCCCGGCGCGGCGGCGGCGCCACCTGCAACGGCCGGCCGATGCAGGTTAGCACGACCCCCGATCTCAAGCAGGCGACGATCGAGCTCGGCTGGTCAACGCGCCGGCCGATGCAGAACTATCTCGACATGATGGCGCGGGTGGCCGCCGCCGGCGCAAGCTTCCGGCGGGCCGGATCGGGCGCGCTCGGCATCGCCTATGTCGCCGACGGTCGCGCAGACGGCTATTGCGAGCTGCACATCAATTCATGGGATGCGCTGGCCGGTTTGCTGATGGTTGAAGAAGCCGGCGGCTGGATAAACGATTTTCTGGCCCATGACGGCCTCGCCCAAGGCAACCCGGTCGTCGCCACTACCCCCATTCTCAAGGATGCGGTGCGCGCTGCCGCTGGTATCCTAGGTTGAACCGGATGACGGATTCTACAGGATTGCAAAGGGGCATGAACTGATGCTCAATTCGTAGTCACAACGCCCGCCGTGGAAAGCCGGTCCTTATAAACTGGCGCCGCGGCGATACGGGCGGCCGGTCGGGCGAACCCGGGCGGCAAACAACAAGGAGGTCGACGCCAATGATCCCCCTTTCCATGTTCGGGCGCGCCGGGCTTGTCGCCATCGGCGCCCTCGCATTTCTGGTTCTGGGACAAACCTCGGCCACGCGCGCCCAGGGCAACCTGACGCTCTATTGTGCCGTTCAAGAAGAATGGTGCCGGGCAATGGTCAACGCCTTCGAGCGCAAGACCAACATCAAGGTGGCGATGACCCGCAAGAGCTCGGGCGAATTCTATGCCCAGTTAAAGGCCGAATCATCCAATCCGCGCGGCGACGTTTGGTGGGGCGGCACGGGCGACCCGCACCTGCAGGCGGCCGAGGAAGGCCTCACCCTTGAATACAAGACGCCGATGCTGCCCCAGTTGCAGGACTGGGCGGTGCGTCAGGCCGAACAATCGAAATACCGCACGGTCGGCATTTACGCTGGCGCGCTCGGCTTCGGCTACAACACCGAAATCCTCAAGCGCAAGAACCTGCCGGAGCCGAAATGCTGGGCCGATCTTCTTGCGTCGGGGCTGCGCGACGAAGTGCAGGTGGCCGATCCGAACTCTTCGGGCACCTCGTACACGATGCTGGCGACGGTGGTGCAGCTGATGGGCGAGGATAAGGGCTTCGAGTACCTGAAGCAGCTTCACCGCAACATTAACCAGTACACCAAGTCCGGCGCCGCGCCGGCCAAGGCGACCAGCCTCGGCGAAACCCTGGTCGGCATCACCTTCATGCACGACATGGTGACTATGGCCGTCCAGGGCGGTCCGGTGAAGGTCGTCGCCCCGTGCGAGGGCACCGGCTACGAGATCGGCTCGATGAGCATCATCAAGGGCGCGCGCAATCTCGATAGCGCCAAGGCATGGTACGATTGGGCCCTGTCGCCCGAGGCGCAGGCGCTCGGCGCGGAGGCGAAGTCCTTCCAGGTCCCGTCGAACAAGGGCTCGCCAGTGCCGCCACAGGCTCCGCGCCTCGCCGACGTCAAGCTGATCAACTACGACTTCGCTAAATACGGTTCGTCGGCCGAGCGCAGCCGCCTGCTGTCGAAATGGGACCGCGAGGTCAAGACGCTGCCGAAATAAGGTCGCCCGCGCGTCAAGGGTTGGGACCCCATTTCATGACCAGAATCGCCGCCCTATGGCTCGGCCTCGGTTGGGCTGCGTTTGCCCTGCTGCCGTGGTACGTCATCGAGGGCGGCGGTTTCTTTGCCTTTGGCTGGGTCTTGACTTACCCCGATCCGGCGACAGCGTCAGCGTTGCTGCAAGGCCTGACATATGGCCGCTGGTGGTTGTTGCCGCTCGCCTTGCCCTTGCTCCTGCCGTTGCTGGCCGCCCGCATGACGCGCGAAGACCCACGCGTCGCGCGCTTGTTGATCGCCGCCGGAACGCTCGGCCTGGTTTTCCTGTTCGGCGAAGGCTTCGCCATCGACCACCGGGGATGGACCGCCAGTTGGCTCGGCGCCATTTTCGGCGCGCCGGGCCCGCGCCAGGCGGGTATGGGCTATGGCGCCGCGATTTACGGCGGCGCGGCGCTGATCCTGCTTGCCCAAGGATTCGCGGCCAAGGGCTATTGCCGCGGCGACGGCTTCACCGTCGGCGCGATCGTCCTGATCGTGGCGCTGATCACGCTGTTTGTTTTCTTCCCGGTTACCACCATCCTGAGCAGCGCCGTGCGCGACAATGACGGCAATCTTGCCCTCGCCCTGTTCGCGGTCAAATTCCTTGATCAGTCGATATGGGGGCTCGACTGCATATATTCCGATCTGCGTTGCGGGGTTGCCTGGAATACGCTGTTTCTTGCCGTCGTCGTCGGAGCGGGCTCGACCCTGCTCGGCCTCGCTTTCGCCCTGATCGCCGCCCGTACCGCGTTCCGATTCAAGTGGCTGCTGCGCGTTCTCACCGTCCTGCCGATCATCACCCCGCCTTTTGTCATCGGCCTTGCCGTCATCCTGCTGTTCGGCCGCTCGGGCGCCTTTTCCGCCTTTCTCGCCGAATGGCTCGACATTCCGCGCAGCCGCTGGATTTACGGCCTGCCTGGCGTCGCCATGGCCCAGCTGCTTGCCTTCACCCCCATCGCCTTCCTCGTCCTGATCGGTGTGGTTCAGGG